>WAJY01000031.1 GCA_015523645.1 Geoglobus sp.
CTTCAAATGCACGATTATGGCATCAAACTGCTCATCAAATCCATTTTCTATCAGCCTGTCCCTCATACCTCCAGTCTCTATTGCTATGATGAATTTTGCATCATGCTCGACAAATTCGAGCTTATCAACATTCACGGGAATCTGATAACCACCTTCCCCAACATCATCCTGACAGTGAATCTCTCTGACACCTCTCCTTGTCTCCTCCCTGATCTTTATCGGCCCCACAACAGTTGCTCCATCTTCCTCAGGTCTTATGTGAAAGTGCTCCCTCTGGAAGGCTGTGAGAATTTCAAGATCCTCAATAAGCCTGTCGCTGTCTGACTGTTCGTCAAACTTTGCAAGACCCCAGTTTTCTGAGATGTAGTAGAGCTCTCTCAGAGTTGAGGATTTGTTTATTCTGAGCTGATCCTTCAGGAATCCCATAACATACGCCATTCTCAGAAGCATGTAGGCTCCTTTAAGCGTTTTTGCAGATCTGGTTGATGTTCTGTCTCCATAAACCCACACCTCGCTCTCCTCATCAAACTCTATGTTGTACTTTGTTCTGGAGGATATCTCTATTTCAGGAATTCTCCCATCCTTCAGCTGATTGTAAATTGACTCTGCAATGCTAAGCAGTGCTTTCAGTGCCTTCTGCTCCAATTCCAAACCTCACCACCTCTGCACCCGAAACAAATTCATCATCTATCCCCTCAACAAGGGGCTTGCTGTTCACATGTCTCCCATTGAATTCGTACTCAATGCTGACACTTTCCCTTGGCTCAACCTCAACATCCCACTTTGCAATCCTCTCTCCATTTATACCTCCATCGCACATCTCGTAAACCCTGAATTTCTTCCTTGAATTTGAGAAGTTGCATATCTCGATGATCGCTTTTCCATCTCTCACATGCCTTGAGACGTAAACCTTCCCCATGATTCTCGCTATAACCTTCTCATGATCTATTGGCTCCTTCTCAACAACCTGACTTATCTTCTCAGCCAGTAACGGGATTATTTTCAGCAGTTCCTCCTCCTTTCTCTTCCTCTTCTGTATGGTTTTCTTTCTCTCCACATATTCCTTCAATCTTCTTCCGCATTCCTGCAAAGCGAGCCTTATTTCCTCGATTATTTCTGGAATACCAGCAACAGCTTCTTTTGATTCTGAAACGTAGGGAACATTTGTTGATGCTACATGAACAAGAATTACTGCTGGAGCAACTGGCAGTTCATTTTTTGATTGCTGTAAACCGTAGTTCTTCCAGTTCACGCTCACAACAGCCTGAGTTAATGCACACCCGCTCTGCTGATACAAAAGCGGAATCTTGTTGGCAAATCTGAGCAAAGTTACTTTGTCCTCCTTTATCTCACCTCCGTAGGCAATTCCAGCCTCAACCAGAAATGGATGCCCTGAATACACTTTGGGCTTTCTTGTCACAGCATATACAAATTCAGGAGAGTACTCCTCCATCAGGCTTTTCATTATAAGCCTGTCTCCTATTGGGGATAGGCAGTCAACTGGAGGAGGCAGGAGATCTGTAAGCTTAAAAGCATTCAGGAGCTTTTCAGCATCCTCCCTCGTGAGAGAGTGAGGATCTGCTTTAGCATTAAGACCGGATTTCAGAATTATCTCATCGCTTATCTTATCACCAATTCTCACAAACTCGCTCTTGAGGAAATTTCTCAGATCTCTTGCCTTTGTTGTCTTGAGCATCGCAAGTAATGGCCCGATTTCTATTCCATGAGGATGGGGCTTTATTTCCTTTGGCGGTTCTGGAGGTTCGGATGTTATTCTCCTGAATTCATGTATCTCACCATCGGGAGTTATGAAGGTTATTCTGGCATGGGGATTAACAACAGAGGTCTCCTTGAGATATTCATAAACGCTCTGCTTTCTCTCCTTCACATAACTTCCCTTTACCTCAAGCTCTATTCTGGTTCCATGAGGTGAGAACCACTCTGTTTCCTCTTCTTTAATAATCTCAGGTTCATTTTTCTTTGTATCTATCATTATCTCAAATCTGTGAGCTTTTCCTCCTTCCATTTTTGAGACGACAATAGCCGGTTTTCCTGTTGTTATTTGGGCATAAAGAACAGCTGATGAAATACCTATTCCCTGCTGACCTCTGCTCTGCTTTATTGCATGAAATCTTGAACCATACAAAAGCTTTCCAAAAACTCTGGGAATGTGTTCTTTCTCTATACCCGGCCCGTTATCCTCAACAACAATTCTGAAAACGTTATCTCCAGCTTTGGTGATCTTTACAAGAATGTCAGGCAGAATTCCAGCTTCTTCACATGCATCAAGGCTGTTGTCAACAGCCTCCCTTACGCAAGTAATTAGCGCTTTGGATGGATTGGAGTATCCGAGTATGTGCTTGTTCTTTTCAAAGAACTCTGCTATGCTTATCTCTCTGTGCTTCGACGTCATGGCTAAATTTCCGCCCCAACCACTGTCTGGGTTTTCGTCACTCCCTCAATGTCTCTTATCGCATCAACTGTCTTGTTCAGCTCTGAGAGGCTTCCTGCTTCAATTATCACAACAAAGTCAAACTCCCCGAAGACATGATAAACCTCTCTCACATTCTTCATGTCCTTCACAGCCTTATAGACGATCTTCTCCTTGCCCGGAGACACGTTAACCATTGTAACTCCAATTACCATAGAAATAGAAGGTAAGCAACCTTTAAAACGTTTTCTGTTAAGAGCTGAGAAATCAGAGTTTCAAAAAGAGAGTTTGAAAAAAATCAAGTATTCAGGTTTTATATTCAATGATCAACATAAATTAATCCGATAAATCATCCCCCGACCACTCTGAAAACAACATTTCCCCCCTTCTTGAAAACCGGAACAAGCCTGTTTGAACTCATCAGAACCTCATAGGAGTTCTTGAAGTTTATCCGCTCATCAAGGCCGTAGTAAACGTAATCTATTCCGTATCTGTCAATTACCCTTTCAAGCTCGGTTGTGTTCGAGTAAGCAGCCTTCACATCCTCAAACCTCTCCCAGATCTGATCAATTGTAATTCCATGACCGTAGGGCCAGTTTGCGTATCCCAGAATTCTGAGCCTTCCAGCGATCATCGTTGGTGGAGAATGCAGGGAGGGCCACGTCAGGAAAACAGCATTTTCAGGAGTGTTATTCCTTATCCAGAGTCCGGTTTCAAATTCATCCATGCTTGCACATCCATAATCCGTCTGATTC
>WAJY01000032.1 GCA_015523645.1 Geoglobus sp.
AACCTTCTGATGGAGATAGACAGATCAGAAGTGGAAGATGAACAGGAGTAAAGTCAGGGATCTCAAAAAATTCAAAAAGCTTGACTACCAGCTTTACAAAACCCTTCTCACAAGTTTTGGGAGGAGAGGCGATAAGGCTTTTTTCTATGTAAGAGAAGGGAGGGTAAAGAAATACAGGGATTTTTTTGTCGTTGTTGGCAGGGAAGAGTATGTGGTTGATGATGACTTTTGCACATGCAAGGACTTCCAGATAAATTTAAAAGGTAGAGAGCCCTGTGCCCACATACTTGCAGTTGAGGTGGCGAAGAATGTTGGCATGTATGATTTGATAGATGCATACTACATAGACTTCACGAGCATTTCAGCAAGGAGAGGATGGAGGTTTGGAGCTGGAGTGAGGTAGCATGTCTTGCATATCAAAAAATCAGATAAGAAGGCTTATTCTGGAAAAAAATCTGATCTCAGATTACATCAGCTTAGAGATACAGCTTCAGCCAAATGGATTTGATTGCACACTGAGAAAGGTTGGAAGGCTAAAGGCTCAGGCAAAACTGGATTTTGACAACTCAGAAAGAGAGATTCCTGAAGTGGAAGAAATCGAGTTCAAGAACGACTGGGTTTTTCTTGAGAAAGGGTATTATAGAGCCTATCTAAACGAGGTTGTTAGAATTCCCAAAAACATGATGGCTCTCGCAAGACCTAGATCGAGTCTGATAAGGGCTGGAGCGAACATACTAACTGCAGTCTGGGATGCTGGCTATGAGGGTAGGAGCGAGGTTGGGCTGGTTGTGTACAATGAAAGCGGAATATGGCTTAAGAGAAATGCGAGAATAGTTCAGCTTGTATTTTTCACACTTGACAGTGAGACTGAAGGATACGCTGGGGTATACAGGGGAGAAAACATATAATCCAAAGCTGAGAAATTTATTGAGAGAAGAGTTTATATAATTTCAGAAAAAGAAATCTCATGGAGAGGAGAGATGCTTTAATAGTGATTGCAGTTGCAATTTCAGCTTTTGCAATCGGTTTTAGCGTTGCAAACATGTATTGGTATGAGAAGGCTCATTTCATGCAGGAATCAGCCTATCATCCATCCCTCCAACCTACTGCCCAATACAAATCGAATGGGGAGATGATATACGTTAGCGGTGTCAATGAGAAGGGTGAGAGAATACTGTTTGTAGGTGGACCAAACTGGTTGTACATGCACGGAGGAGGATGTGCCAGCTGTCATGGATTAGATGGAAAAGGTGGAGTTTATCCGATGATGTGCGGTGTTAAAACTCCGGACATCAGATACTCGACGCTCACTAAAGAGCATGGGATGAGCGATGAGGACATAAAGAGGGCAATAACAAAGGGTATCGGAGATGAGGGAGAGGAACTAGACTACTGCATGCCGAGGTGGCAGATGTCCGAGAAGGACATAAACGACCTCATAGAATACCTAAAACAGCTTGGGTGAGGCATTCTTCAAAGCTTTCACATGTATTGGGAGAGATTGGAAAGCATTTCAATACAATCAGGATTATTTAAAAGTTTTACATCTGATGAAAAAGTATAAATAACCAGCTTTTGCTCTCTACAACATGAGAGAATTAAGCATAATTTTTGTGCTTGCCCTGATAACCTTGGGCGTATTTTTCCTCAGCAATTATATCTCGGAGAGCATTGGATCTGGCAATCAAGACGAATCGGGATTTAAGGAAGTGACATTCACGGTATACAAAGGAAAGTTCTGTGGTTGCTGCGAGAGATATGTGGCATACCTACAAGAAAATGGATACAATGTGAGTGTTGTGAATGTCGAAAGGCTTGAAGACTACTTTGAAAGATTTGACATCCCAAAGGATATGGAGAGCTGTCACATAAGCAGTGCTGAAGGCTACTACTTCGTTGGACATCTTCCTTTGAAAGCCATACAGAGGTTCTTGGAGGAGAAGCCTGATGCCATTGGACTTGCCATGCCGGGAATGCCGAAGGGTGAGGGAGCGGTTGGAGAGGGTGTTGTCTATTACATTTCCCACGGAGAGGTAGGTGTGTATGGAAAATTCTGAATGTTGAAAAATTAAAGAGTTGATAAAAATTTAAATGCAGGAGCTGTGACACTTGCAAACTCCCAACTTCCTTTTTCTCACCTTTTCTATTCTCATAAACTTAATTTACAGTACATGTATAATAATTTTTTGATGATTTGCCAGGCTTATTCAAACACTATTTCCTCGTTAATCACCTTCACAACATCACAGCTTTCCAACCTTCTAACAATAGAAAGAATGGGATTTTCGAGATCGATTACATTCTCGATCCTTGCAACTGCATAGCCTTTAAAAAAGGGATTTCTTGTTCCGGCATGGAAAACCTTTAGTGGAGAGACAAGATAGCTGGAAAATTTAACCTCATCAAGCATTGATGGAGATGCTATCATGACGTTGTCTGTGCCTATGAGCCACCTTTCGTAATCAGAGAGGATCCTGTAGTTTTCAAGGTTCAGAAGTCCAAAAAATGCGTTTGATCTCATGCATGAAACTATGTGGATGTTCAAGTCCATTGCATTTTTCAACTGTCTCCTTTCAGCCATGTTCATGTGAATGAGAAAGTCAGGTTCGAGTGCAATTGCCTCCTCAACATCCTCGTTATCCTTTTCTCCTGCATGGATTGCAAAGATCTTTTTGTTCTTTTTTGCAAGCTCTCTGCAAAATTCCAGAAAGCTGAAC
>WAJY01000033.1 GCA_015523645.1 Geoglobus sp.
GCATAAAGCCCGCCGATAAGAATTCCGTTAAAAATGAGATTTAAGAGAATGCTCGTCATGAAGAATCGTTACAAAATTTTTGTTATTTAATTCTTTCGAAGATTTTTCAAAGCGTCTGCATCTCAGACAATGTCAAATTCCTTTTATTGATAGAAGCTAACGAGATTCCAAAGTCTTTGGATAGAGAGCTCGGATTTATCAGATTGAGTGAGAATAACCTACAATAAACTTTGCTTTTTTGGATTCTTGTGATTAGGTGCAAACGAGTTTGTGAAAATTTTTTGTTAATTTGCATAATATACAATTATAGAGTTTGCATAAAAAATAAGTGGTTTATGAGATGATAGCATGTTCGCCGCAGCTAGAAGTTTCAAAAACTAGCCAGAATTTCAGGATTTTTCGGATGAGAATTGTGTTGGAGTTGTGCAAAACAAAACATACCAAGGTTATAGAGCAAAAATTTAATTTATGTATTTTCAGTCTATTTTAAAATATGAATGTATATAATAATTTCCGCAAATTTAAATCACTCAAAACTCCTAAGAAGAATTCTGAAAACCTATAACCTTCAGGCAAAGTTACAAGCGAGGATTTTTCATCATCTCGAAAGCTTTCAAAAACATTTTTATTTTCAAAAAGCCTTTTCAATCTGGATGCTGGAAAAACTGAGACACATAACAAAACTTGATCCGGACAGAAAGAATCCACCAGAATTGCTTAGAGTTGTTGCTGAAAGTGGGACTGATGCGGTGATGATATCAGGAACGCAGAATGTTACACTTGAAAAGGCTAAAAAACTCTTTCAGGAAGTAAAAGATTCCGGGCTTACAACTATACTTGAACCATCGGATCCATCAAATGTTGTTTATGATGCAGATTACATTTTTGTGCCTACAGTTCTGAATTCTGAGGACGGGGAGTGGATAACAGGGAAACATGCCAGATGGGCGGAGCTTCACTATACAGATATAGAAACTTTTAGAGATTTTGTAAACAACAGAGTTTTTTTTGAAGGCTATATAGTTTTAAATGAAAATTCTGCAGTGGGAAGAACCACAAGATCAAAATGCAAGATCGACGCAAAGAGGGTGGCGAGTTATGCAATAGTGGGCGAGATGATGTTTAACCTTCCAATAATATACATAGAATACAGCGGGATTTATGGAGATGTGGATGTTGTTAGAGAGGTGAAGAGGGTTTTGAGGAGAGCTAGGCTTTTCTATGGAGGAGGAATCGACTCGAGAGAGAAGGCTTTTGAGATGTTGAGGTATGCGGATACGATAGTTGTTGGAAATGTTATATACGAAAAGGGTGTTGATGCCTATCTTTCAACAATACCATGATGGATAAAATCAGAGCGGTCTGGTCACTCACAAGACTTGAACACGGCTTCATATATGGTCTTGGAGTTGTTGCCGGTGTTTTCATATCTCTAGGATACCTAGACTTAAGACTTTCAGTTTTGGGCTTTCTCACAGCCCTTTTTCTTCAAGCCTCTGCTTTTGCGCTAAATGACTACTTCGATTATGAAGTTGACTTGGCAAACAGAAGGTATGACAGACCGCTGGTTAGGGGAGAGCTAAAAAGGGATGATGCCCTGCGTGTTTTCTCGATTTTTGCAATCCCAGGTTTCTTTGTTGCCTATCTCATATCCCTCCATGCCCTTGTTCTTGCTGTCCTGATAACCCTAGTGGGCTATATCTATGACATAAGGCTAAAGGAATACGGGCTGGCTGGAAATGCATACATAGCCTTTTCCATGTCAGCTCCTTTTCTCTTTGGAGGTATAGTCGCAGGAAATCTGAACTCTGTGATCATAATTCTATCTGTTATTGCATTCATATCAGGCTTGGCAAGAGAAATAATGAAGGGAATAGAGGATGTTGAGGGTGACGTTTTGAGGAATGTAAAGAGCGTTGCTAGGATCTATGGAATTGAGACTGCTTCAAAGATCTCTGCACTTCTCTTCTCCATCGCTGTAACCCTAAGCTTCATCGTCATGCTAGTCCCCGAGTATTTAGACCCAAAGTACATATTTCCAGTATTAATAACAGATTGTATGCTAGCAAAAACTTCTCTTGAACTTCTTAGGGGAGTGGAGAAAACAGATATAAAAAAATTGAGAAAAGAGACAATGTATGCTTTAAGCATAGGCATTCTTGCCTTTATATTTGGTAGTATGTGAGGTGGTAGAATGCTGGATGAAGAGCTCAGGAAAGAGTTGGTAATTTTTTCGGCAAAACTGATGGCTTTAACAGCTCAAACAGCACCAAAATCAAGAGGAGAGGACAGCGTTGAGATAAGGATAGTCCAAGGGAATGAGCTTGAGAAACTTGTGAAGAGAATGATAGAGATGGCTGATGAACCAGAGAGAGACAAAAACTTCATCAGAGATGGAAAAAGTGTTGAAAAAGGGGATGCGGTTTTGCTGATAGGAGTTTATGGAGGAAAACCGCTAGACATGGGATGTGGAGCCTGTGGATTTAAAAATTGCAGCGAGTTCAAAAAAACTGAGAGAAAAAAGGGAAAGGACTTTATTGGGCCAAACTGCGCTTTCAAGCTCATCGATCTTGGAATAGCGATAGGTTCTGCTGTGAAGCTTGGTTCTATAATTGGCGCAGACTCCAGAGTCATGTACAGAATTGGCGCAGCAGCCAAGGATCTTGAGATGATGGAGGCTGATGTTGTTATGGGCATTCCAATCTCAGCGACAAGCAAAAGCCCGTTCTTTGACAGATGATTTTCCTTGACTTTCCATCCACGAGTTTTTCCAAGAGTATTGCGGAAAAACATGGATACGATGAATTAATAATAAGGAGATGGGAGAGAATATTTGGGAGAGAGAATACGGAAAAGCTCATTGCAGGAATGGAGAGAGTTCCGAGATATATAAGGATCAATACGCTAAAAGCCGAGGAAGACGAGGTTCTAAGGAGACTTGAAAAGAGGGCTTTTGAGATTGTTAAGACAGAAGTGGATTATTGCTATGAGGTGAAAGAGGAGCCGTACAGCATTGGTGCAACTCCCGAATATCTCATGGGATATTACTATGTTATGGACAAAAGCTCATGCATACCTCCTCTGGCATTAGAGCCAGAACCATCAGATCTTGTCGTTGACTTTGCATCATCTCCAGGAGGAAAAACAACAATGATTGCGCAGCTAATGAGAAATAGAGGAAAAATCATAGCGATAGAGGGAAAAAGAGAGAGGATTCAAGCCCTTATAGATAATCTTCATCGAATGGGTGTGCTTAATTGCATAACAATACACATGAACTCCGCAGAATTCTGGAAAACAGGAATAAAGGCAGACAAGATTTTGCTCGATGCACCATGCACTGGAGAGGGAATAATACACAAGGATCCAAGCAGAAAAACATCTAAAAGCCTGGAAGATATAAAGTTTTGCTCCACCTTGCAAACAGCACTGCTCGAATCTGCAATTAAAACTCTGAAGGTTGGAGGCTGTCTGGTTTACTCAACATGCTCGCTAACTCCAGAGGAAAACGAGTTTGTTGTAAACTGGGCGCTTGAAAGGTTTGAGATTCATCTGGAGAAAATCAAATACGGAGAGCCAGCTTTAACCGAAGTAGCAGGAATAAAGCTAAATTCTGAGATAAAAAGAGCAAGGAGATTTTATCCACACATCCACAGATGCTCTGGCTTTTTTGTTGCAAAGATAATCAAGGATGGTAATCAAGTTCGAGAAACTTCTTCATCAAAATGAGGTCAGAAAGCATGACTTTATACTTCCTGCCTATCCTATGCCTGAGAACCCTGATGTAAACCTTCCAGTCCTTTGAACTGCTTTTCCACTTCTCAACAAAATCTTTCAGCATGATCTCTCCATCAACATACCTAAGCCAGTCCTGAATGAACTCCCTTTCCTTTTTAGAGAGACACATGAAACTGGGATTGTTACATGAATTAATAACGATATCCATAAACAGATTTCAGATGACTTATGGTTCTCATTCCCCAGGCAAATGCTACTAGGGATGCAAGAATGTTTCCTGCAACAATCCCGTAGAGTATACCTCTGAAGGATAAATTCAGAAGAAAACCAAGAAGGAAAGCAAGGGTGAGCTGGAAAATAAATGTTCTAAGGAGAGTTATTGCAAGACCCCTCTCTCCTTTTCCTATTCCCTGGAAGAGGGAGACCGTTAAAATACCAAAGGGTGTGAAAACTAGGAATATTGGAAATACCCTCATAGTCTCAACAAGCATATCGTATATTCTGGCTGAATTTTCGCTGTATGTGAAAAAAAGAGCTAGATATGGAGAGAGAAGTATGAAGAAGGCAACAAGGATAATCTCGATTTTCACTCCAGTTTTAATTCCATATCTGTATGCCCTTTCCAGCTTGTTGATGTTTCTAGCACCAAATGCAGAACCAATGACTGCTGTCTCTGCTGAAGCAAAACCAAAAAGCGGGATGAATCCAAACTGAACTATTCTCCAGGCGCTAGTAAAAACAGCTATTCCATCCTGACTGCTTACTTTCACTATCATCGCATTAAGAAAGACTAAAGAAAGGGACATTGCAAGCATTGAAAATGCCGATGGGATCCCAACTCTCAGTATATCATAAACAATAGCCCTATTCAGGCTGAATTTGCTCAAATATGGATCCACATATGTTTTTGAATTGAAAAAAGTCCAGTAGAGAACAAGCAAGGAAGAGAAGATCATTGATATAACACTTGCATAAGCTGCTCCTGCAATTCTAAGGTTCAAAGCATATATCAGAATTGGATCAAGAAGAATGTTGAGGAGCAAGCCAGAAACATTCGCATACATAGCCCTTTTCGCATTTCCCTCTCCGTTCAGAATGCCGAATGAAACGTTTATGAAAACGAGAAAGATTGATCCCAGAATTATGATTCTTGAATAGGTTAGCGCAAGATCCAAAACGGCTCCTTCAGCACCTATAAGGCTCAGAATGTCCTCAAGTTTTAGGTAGGAGAGGGTTATCACAAAACCAATCGCCAAAGCCATTAGATAAGCATGAACTGCTGTGTTGTCAGCTCCACTCTTGTCTTCAGCCCCTATTCTTCTAGACACTGCTGAACCTGCACCAACACCGAGACCCATTGAAAGGGACATGAACATCATGAAGATGGGAAGGAATATGCCTATGGCAGAGAGAGCTTCCGCACCCAGTCCTGAAACCCATGCTCCATCTGCAAAGTTGTAGAGTGTGAATGTGAGGTTGCTGATCATCATCGGAATTGAAAGTCTAACAAGTGCCTTCTCCGGCTCTCCAGTCAGGATCTTTACCCCTTCAGTTTTTCCCATCTCCATTCGAAACCACCAGAATAAGAGTAAACTTGAAATGCTATTCAGTTTCTGGAATTACCCTCTCAAGCTTAAGCAGTTCCTTCTTGACCTCCACACCTTCAGAATAGCCCCCTATTCCGCTCTTTGAAACAACTCTATGGCAAGGAACCACAATCAAGGCTGGATTGCTTTTCAACGCAGCACCAACAGCTCTTGGAGATGTGGAAAGATTTCGAGCAAGCTCAGAATATGTCAATACTTTACCGTAGTTTATTTTTCTCACACTTTCAAGGACTTTCTCAGAAAATACAGTCGGATATTTAACCTTGAATTCTGAGAAATCCACCTTTTTCCCTTTAAAATATTTTGAAAGCCTATCTTCAAGCCTTTCTGCAATTTCAGATCCTATTTCACTGTCAAGATTGCTTGTGGTGAAGAAGGATTTAACAACTACTCCATCTAAAAGCTCAGCAACAAAGTTCCAAGTCCACTCAACAAAAACCCTCTCATACATCTGAGTTCACTATTTCCCTGAGTCTTTTCACACCCTCTATTTCCTTTATAACCTCAACTACAGGTTTTGGAACCAAGTCTTCCCAGCTTTCTCCACATATCATTCTTCTCCTGATCTCAGTTCCCTGATAGCTCATCCTGTTAAACATCTTTGTCCTCTTCACCCTAAACCCAGCCTCCTTGAAGAGCCTTATGACAAGAGGGTTGTTGCTGTAGACAACGTCAAAGTAGGGGCATAATGATACAACATGACTGACCCACAGGCTGTTTCTGTAGACATCTTCTAGGGGGATGATGTAAACCTTTTTCTCGCCTATATCCTTTTTGAGTTCCTCCAAAGCCTTGTCAACCATCATCACCCTTTCCCCTGCTGTGAATGGGTTCTCAACAGTATGACTTTCCTGAGCACTCCCTATTCCAATAACAACCTCATCAACCTCCCTCAAAATCTCTCTCAAAACTTCGTGATGTCCCAAGTGATAGGGCTGAAACCTGCCGATGAAAAAACCCCTTGTCATCTCTTTCTCACAACCCTCACTATGTCATCTTTCAGCCTTCTTCCAGTTTTTCTCTCCCATTCCTCTATCGGTATGCCATAATCTGCCTGAACGCTATCCCTGTAGAGCTCAGGCATAACATTAAAGGTGCAAAATGGAATTATCCTTCCATCAGGACTTGCATAGTGTATATCGCACCTCTCAATCCTAGCCAGATCGTAGTTGTAGAGATCCATGAAGTGCATCATTCCGATGAAGAGTGATTTGAGGTGGAACTGTCCAAGGGTTGAGTAGTCATGCCTTATCAAGATGTCGAACAAAATCTTTCCTATGTCAAAGGGTGCTTTCTCAGTGTCGACAAATTTCCTTAGATCCACTATGCCTTTAAGCGCTCTAAGAGTTTTTATTCTGCTCTTTCTTATTTCCTCAGCCTTCTTCTCAAGATACTCAAAAAGACCATCAATGTCAACAAATCTAGTTATTGGGATCATCTCCCCATTGACCTTGAAAACATACGTTGCCATCCCGCATGCAAAATGACATGTGAGCTCATACTGCTTGTTTCCGGTGATGGATTCAACAAAATGGGATATTGAAGAAACGCACGGAACTGGATAGAAATCCTCCCTTCTGATTGCCCCATCTGTTTGTTCCTCAATCCTTTTTATAGCATCAGGAATTGTGATCCTTATCCTCTCCCTCTCCCTTCTCGGAACGCTCCCGGTTATGCTTATTGGCTGAAAGTTCACACCCCTGACAACATCGATGTTGTCAAAACCAAACCTTATAATATCACCGAGCTGATGGTCGTTGACACCATTAATGACAGTTGGAACGAGAACAATGCCCAAACCTGCTTTCCTGCAGTTATTCAAAACTTTTGGAACATCAACAAAGTTTTTGGGATTGGTCTCCTCATCAACCCCATCAAAGGATAGATATACCGTGTTGACCCCAGCTTCTCTAACCTTAACTGCAAAGTCAGGCTCCCTTGCAAGCCTCAATCCATTTGTGTTGAGCTGAATGTGATCGATTCCCTCAGCCTTTATCGCCTTTATTATCTCAATTAGATCGTCCCTCAAGGTTGGTTCTCCTCCTGTAAGCTGCACGGCATTTGCGGGAACGGGTTTCAAGCTCCTAGCCTTTCTAACCATGCTGACAATCTGCTCTACAGTAGGCTCATAGACATATCCAGCCTTTTTTGCATAAAAGAAGCAGTACCAGCATGCCAGATCACACCTATTTGTCAGAACTATGTTGAGCAATGCAGTATGACTCTTGTGATTTGTGCAGAGCCCACAAGTAAATGGGCAATTGCTTTTGTTTATTATTGGGTTCTCTATACCATTACCATCATGGGCATACTTCATCGCCCTCTTGAACATCTCAGCATCTCCCCAGTAAACATCGACAAACTCGCCATGCTCCTCGCACACCTTTCCAATCATCACCCTTCCATTTTCTTGATAGACTCTTGCAGGAATTATCTTCAGACATTCAGGACAAAGTGATCTTGTAGAGTAATCAATTCTTTCAATCATCTCGACACCTCCAACAAGGATATGCTAAAGAAAACTATCGAAAAGGATATATCAACATTTCGCATCTCTGAGCTATGCTTTGGATTGTTATAACCACACTATGGCTTTTTCTTCCAGCCTACACACCAAACAACTTCGCAGTGTTACTAGGCGGTGGAAAACCCTTGGATCTCGGGAAAAAATTTATTGATGGAAAAAGGATTTTTGGGGATGGAAAAACTTTTAGAGGTTTTTTTGCTGGTTTTTTTGGAGGAATTATAACAGGATTAATTCAATACAGAATTGAAAGTTTTTTTGGCTTTAAGTTCTTCACCTCTCTAAACTTTAACTCTGCAATTACACTTTTTCTCCTTCTCTCAACAGGCTCACTGGCTGGAGATGTTACTGGAAGCTTTATAAAGAGAAGGATTGGATTGGAGAGGGGTGAGAGAGCCATTCTGCTTGATCAGCTTGATTTTTTAATAGCAGCAATACTGCTTTCCAGCCTTCACGAAGATTTTCATCGGCTTTACACACCTGAAATAATAGTAATCGCGATTCTGATAACACCAATTCTGCACGTTCTGACAAATTTTATAGCGTATTTACTGAGATTCAAGGACGTTCCTTGGTAAGGTTATAGGAAAAGAATTTATAGCATTGAAAATTAGTTTAATCATGACATGCATTCACGATTCTGCAATAGATTGCAGATTCAATTACAAGTGTCAAGAGTGCCCGCTCATAGAAAGCATAATGAGTGACTATCCCCACTAGAATCTCCTTTTAAAAAAGTATGAGAACTGAGTTTTCAGTGGAATTTTTTTGGGCATTATTCCCGTTTTTCCCTCCTCAATAGCTCTCCTCAAATCTCCATGGAATGTTGTTATTCCATAGCCGACTTCATTGGCTGAGTGAGCATCACTGCCTGCTATTCCTGCTTTTCCTAGCCTTTTAGCCATTCTTTCTGCCAGTAAATTTGAGATTCCGAAGATGTATTTTGCATTGAAAACCTCAATTCCATCTGCATAGCTAAAAAGACTGGGTTTAAAAACTCCTCTCCTCTCTATCTGAAATGGATGGGAAATTATTGATATACCTCCTTTCTTCTTTACAGCATCTACAGTTTCAATCAGACTCATACCGCTCTCAACCTCATCCTCAAGAAAAAAGGCAAGGAGATGCCCGTTTGATGTGGATATTTCAAGAGCTGGAATTGCCTCTATTTCCAGATGCTCATCTCTGACATAATCTATGGCAGAGAGACTCCCTTGAATCGTGTCATGATCTGTGATCGCTATAACGTTCAATCCTCTCTCCAAGGCAACATCAACTATCCTCTCAACCCTATCCCTTCCATCACTGTAAGTGGAATGAACGTGAAGCTCAGCCTTGAGCATGGGAAGGTTTTTTGAAAGAACAGCATGATAAACTTTATGAAAATCCTGCTTGTAACCGGTAAGCTCGCAGAAGGGATTGTGAAAAAAAACTCGTGCCAAAGTGATGTTCTTGTTGTTGATATTGATGTTGCCGCATTTATAACCCACAAACACCTCGAAAATTTAGATCTATCTCAATACGATCTAGTTTTAGTTCCAGGTCTTGCAAAGGGAGAATGGGAAAGACTTGAAAAAAGAAAAGGAGTTAAGATCAGGCTCGGTCCTGTTCACGCATTTGACATACCCCATGTTCTGAAAAAAATTGGAGATGTTGAGCTGTCCCATTCAATTCCCGCAGACAAGCTGATTGAGATAAACAGGGAGAAAGAGCTTAAGGAGCTTGTTGAGAGAGATGAGAAGGGAGTGTTTGACATAAATGGGATAGAGATAGGTGGTAAGAGCAGACTGAAAATTGTTGCTGAAATTGTTGATGCGGTTGAGCTTAAAGAGGAGGAGCTGAAGAGGAGGATCGAATATTATCTGGAAAGCGGTGCCGACATCATTGACTTGGGAATTCCTCTGACTTTCTCTGCAAGTGATGTTAAAAATGCTGTTAAAATAGCAAAGGACATGTGTGATGCTGTAAGCATAGACACATTCTCTCCAAAAGCCATAAAAGCTGGAATTGAGGGTGGAGTGGACATGATAATGAGCTTAAGCTTTGAAAACATCAATGCACTGGAATTTCTGAAGGATCAGGCTGTTGTTGTTGTAGAGAGAGATGTGAGAAGGCTGAGATGGCTTGTGGATCTTGTTAAAACCAGAGTTGAGAGAGTTATCGCCGATCCAGTAGTTGATATCTCCAACCTAACAGATTCAATAGTGAGATACAAAGAATACAGGAAAACTGATCCAATTACCCCAATGCTTTTCGGCTCTGGAAATGTGACAGAGTTATTTGATGCTGATTCAGTCGGCTTGAACGCCTTGCTTGCTCACATGGCTCAAGAAGTTTCTGCAAACCTTCTATTTACAACAGAGGCAAGTTCAAAAACCAGGGGTTCGGTAAGAGAGGTTAGAACAGCCAGCTACATGGTAAAAGGTGCAAGGGCAAAAGGAACACCTCCAAAGGATCTGGGAATGAATTTGCTTGTTCTGAAGGAGAAAAGCTACTATCCAGAAGGAATGATCCCAGAAAAAGTTGTGAAGGCTGAAGAGAACAAGATGTTTGTAAGAGACAAGAAAGGAGACTTCAGAATATGGATAGCGGGAGAGAATATTGTATGCAGTCATGAAAAGGCAACCATCATAGGCTGTGATGCAAAAAGCATACTAGATACAGTTTTAAGGCTTGACTTGGTGAGCAGGCTTGATCATGCTGGTTACCTTGGAAGGGAGCTAAAAAAGGCTGAAATTGCCCTAAAACTTGGAAAAAACTATGTCCAGGATGAGGAGCTTAATTTTGGAATATACAGCAGAAAATCTTAAAGAACAAAGACTGCAGCAGATACAACTGTGGTGCAATCCCTGACCTCAGCAAACCTAGTAAGACTGACAGTCCTTGCAGGTTTTATGCCAAAGGCTGTTTCAAGCATTTGCGAGGCTGTTTCCTCGGCTTTTTTGCCAACATCACCCTCACCGTTGCAAACACCATGATACTCGGCAATGTATCCGTGAAGAGAACTGTCCTCGGGAATTGCTATGGCTATGCTTGCATATATCCTCTCACCAACCCTATCGCTTGTTTCCTTAGCCATCACACAGAAAACGATCTGCCCGGGATTAAGATCCCTTATCCCCTCATCAAATTCCACAACCTCACATTGTGGAGGAAGTATGCTGCTCACCAAAACGAGATTGAATCTCTCAATTCCAGCATCTCTTAAAGCGAGTTCAAAGCTCATCAAAGGATCCCTGTGCCTTCCAACCCCAGCAGTAAGAAAGACCTTTTTTGGAACCAGAGAGTTATTCAGATTTCGTGATAAGCTCTCTGAAATCCTAAACTCTTCTCCTCTGCCTTCTGTTCTCACAGCCCAACTCTTCCAGAGATTTGTATTTAAGATTTTTGGCTTTATGGGAATATGAAGAGGTCTGTGAGTTCCTCAGCATCCATTGAAAGTTTCCAAAGCTCAAAGCATTCACAATCCTTTTTAAAGACTTTCTTGTCCTGATAAAGGGAGAAAAGCTTTATTTCCCTAACTACATCTCCGTCGCATCTGAAGCAGTTGTGAGGTCCTCTTTTTTTCCCGCCACCAACAGGGTCGCAGATTATGTATGCATCAGCCCTTTTCAGTATTTCAACAGCACTCCAGAGCCATGGAGGTCTGTAAACTCCCTTTCGCCAAATCCTCTCAATCACCGTTTTTCTGTGAACTGTCATCAGGTTAAGGGAGATCACATCCACATATCTCTTCACATCCAGTATGGATTTTAGCACATCCTCCACAGCCTCTCTCTCAGTCAAAAACGGGGGTTTCAGGAGAAGATATGCCTTGACTTTAGCAACACCCTTTAAAATTTTTGATGCCCTCACAAACTCATCAAAGGAGAATCCTTTGTTTATCAAATACTCTCTGTAAAGGTCATTGGAAGTTTCAACACCTATACCAACCTCAATTTCCATTCCCGAATTCTTTATTTCCTCGGCAACCTTTTCATCTATGAACTCTGGTCTGCTTTCCACTACAATCTTCCTAAATCCTAACTCCAATGCTTTTCTGTAAATCTTCTCTCTAGTCTCTCTAGATACCTCTCTTTCATCAAAAAAACTTCCTGAGGTAAAAATCTTAAGTATCTCTGCCTTTTTTGACTCAACAGCTTTTAAAAACCCATGAAAAATGCTTTTTTGTGTTGCTTTTCTATCTGACTCAAGGGTAAAGCCACACATGTAACATGAATCCCATGAACATCCGACAGTTGGTAAAATTAATGTAAGGCAGTCAACAACCTCTCCATCATACCTCTCTTTCTCCACCCAACTCCTCAATAGAACCTCCTCCACACCCTCAGCTTTCTACCAAAGTAAAGACCGACCGCAAGACCTCCAAGATGGGCAACATGGGCAACACCTGTGAAGATTGAGAAGGGGGTCATAAGAAGGTCATAGATGGCAAAGAGAAGGACAGCAACCCTTATGCTTAAGGGTATGAAGAAGAAGAGCAAAACTCTTATCTCCGGGGCGATTACTGCAAGGGTTCCCATAATCCCGTATATAGCCCCTGAAGCTCCAACTGCAGGAGTAGGTGAACCTGAAAGAAAGGAAAAGACAAGATACATGAGATTTCCAGCAATTCCAGAAAGGAAGAATATCTTTAGATACCCATCACCGCCAACCCTTCTTTCAAGCTCAGACCCAAAGAAAAGAAGGACAATTGCATTGACAAGATAGTGATCAAAGGAGCCATGAAGAAAGATGCTGGTAATCAACTGCCAAGGCATTGTCTCAACCTTGTATGGATGAAGGGCAAAAAAGCTGAACATGGGTTTGTAGATTATTGAGAGAGCGAAGACAATTGTTATCAATGCAAGAATGACATTGTTGTATCCGTAAAGCTTCAATGGATTTCTCTGCCTTCTTAAAATTGGATCATAATACTCCTTCAAGACTTCCTTCCCAGCTTCTTTTCTCCTGTCCACTATTTCTTTTTTAACCTTAACTGGAATGTCGTAAAGCCCATCACATGAGTGCTTCTCTGGAAGTCTGTGCTCTGAACAAAAAATCCTGTTGCAGTAGTTGCATTTGTACGGGAGGACTTCTTGCTTTCCACAAACCTCGCATCTCCTCACTAAGAGCTTTTTTGAGCCAGAATATTTAAATCTTCTTGAGAAGTGCAGAATACTTTTCGATCTTGGCATCGTCGTATGCTGAGAGCCATGAGAGCCAGCAGAGTTCAACAGACCTGTAACCCAGTTTTTCAGCAATTTTTTCTGCAAATTCTATAAACTCCAGATCATCGCTCGGAGCATTGACATGCCTTGAAATGAACCTTCTCACTATTCTGTCAGGCATTACTGTATCTACACCACCCATCATTCTCAAATACTGAAACGTGTTTATCCCAGCCCCCTTAACATCAAGATAATCTCTCCAAGATTCAAGTTCGGCTTCTTTAGCCCATCTCCTTAATGCTGAGGTTCCATCTCCATGATCAAGCAAGGTTTTAGCAATTCCAAACGCCACATCCCAGCTTCTCCTGTTCCTCCATATGGAGAGAAGGGAACTTCTGTCAGCTCTTAAGAGATCACTTAAAGTCAGTATCTTTTCAGCATCAACAAATTTCTCCTTAAATTCAAGAACTCTGGGAACAACAACTGAGAAGTAGTTAACGCCAACAGAGGTTATTGCAGAGTCAACAACCATCAAAACAACATTTCCATCGTATCTCTCAGAATTCAGTATCTTCCTGCAAAACTCCCTAACCTCTTTAGACTTGCCCGCAAGCTCATCAAGCTCCTCTTTAAGAGCTTTCAACAAGCCTTACCACCTTCTCAGAATCAAGCTGATAACTCTGAATTATTTTTGAGACTTCCCTGAAGTCTCTGATGTTGTTTTCGAGCATGTACTGCAAGACTTTCTCCCTTGTACTTAGCTCATACTCTAGATCCTTCTTGCTCCAGCTTCTAATTGTCA
>WAJY01000034.1 GCA_015523645.1 Geoglobus sp.
AAAACTCTCCAACCAGCTCTGCACAGAATCAAAGGAACTGTAAAACGGAAATCTGTTAAAGAATTTCTTCGTTCTTCCTTTTAGTAAAGAATACTTCTACAGCATTTCTCTCTCCGAAAGTCTCATGCCTGTACTTCAACCCCCAACCTCTCTAAAAGCCCATCTGTATCAGAATCCTCTGTCAACAACCATTTCCGGCTTATTTTTGCAGAATCTAAGCACTTCTTTCAGGAAAACGTAAGCATGAAAGCTTGATTTCCCTTCAGTAGCCCAGATGAACAAAAATACTTTCGAATCCACATCTACTGCATTTCAGATGAAGATTTGTTTGTTTTCCAGCTTTAGTTTGGTTTCATCTATTGTTATTAGTCTTCTTTTCTTCTTTTCAGGAGGTTTTACGACTTTCTTAATTCTGTGGTAGTAGATTCTGATTGATTCATGGCTTATTTTCTGGAGAAGAGAGATTAGTCTTCTTGCCTTCCTCAAGGAAAGTCCGTAGAATTAGAGTGAGTCTGAGAGGATCTTTAATTCCACTCTCTTTCTGTTCCTCACAAAAGACTTATTTAGCTTTGATTTCTTTAATTAATTGCTGGATCGTGGTTGCATTGTTTAGTATTTAATTTTTGATTTTTCAAGATTATTTTTCACAGCACCTTCTCTCTGCTCTCTAAAACCCTCGTATGTTTTTCCCCAATCCTGTAGATCTAAATGCATATGTGCAGAATCGTAAAAGGTAACCAATTTCAACGATCTTCAAAAGATCCACAACGTATCTAAACAAAATCTCTCAAGATTTTCAAAACTTCCTTCACCACAACCAAAACTTTCCATACCCTTTCCACAGTCAGCTTTTTTCTCCGTGATACCTGATTCCAAATCGCATTATCGATTTCGTAAATTGCTAAAGCTGAAGTGAAGATCTCTATTTTCTCTAATTTTCCCTTGCTACCTATGTTTATCGTGGCAAACGTATCAAACAACATTGTCTTTCCTCTCCCTAATAGCAGAAACTAATTCTTTCCATCCCACATCATTCAGTATTTTCTGGATTTCTTTTGCCTTTGTTTTTAGGATTTTCGTTTTCTTTTTTCTTATATCATCTTCATCAGCTTGCCTTACATTCTTTAAGTTTAATTCCAATATCGTGCATCATATTTTTATATTAATAAAAAAACTATAAAGGGTTAATATTATTAAAATGATATAGGTATAACTGATACAAGCAAAAATCTCAATAGGGAATTCATATCAAAAAAAGTTGGAATTTTCAGCTATTTATTAATTCCTAGACGTCCATCTGAGGAACGCTAAAATTAACCCTTTTCTGGCCATATACTACAAAAATCCGACAGCTAATTCTACAAATACCTCCCAAATACCAGAATTTTGATACGATTATTATCAAGGTTGACGAGCCCATTCTACTTTTAATTCCCATTATTCTCTTATCCTCCTCTCCTTAGGAACAAAATTCCTTATAATCTTCCCATTTCCCTTTCCACATCCCAAAAAGTAATCATTCCATCTAAGAACGACATATCCTTTCTCTTTTCCCTCAATATCCTCTCCTCTCAACCATTTTAACATTTCATCGTAGCTAACTTCCTTAACATTCCTTTTAATTCGATCCTTCAGCAAGTAACACCCCTCAATTGAAAGCCTCACTCCATCCCTCTCAATTCTCCCCAAGTAAACCCCGGAATGGTACTCCTCAACCTCAGGAAAACAGTCAAAATATGCATAAATTCTTCCTTTCCCCATAATTTTAAGCTTGAAAGGGATCACTTCCACACCAAACTGCTCCTTCAATGCTTTCAGCACATAACTCTCATTCATCTGACTTCACAACCTTTGCAACAAAAAATCCTTCTGTATCGTTGTCTTGGGGGTGCAGTCTCAGGCATTTCCTCACCTCTCTGTTGTAGTTTTTCCCCATGAATTCTGTGAATGGCTTATGGGATTTGAGAGGTAGCCTTATTCTCTCAAGTTTTGCATTTGTGTTGCTTAAAAGGTAATCGACAACCTCCTCATTCTCCTCAGGGTCAAGAGTACACGTTGAGTAAACCAGAATCCCACCTGGCTTTAAAGCCCTATATCCAGCCAGTATTAACTCCTTTTGCAGTTTTGAAAGAGATTCAACGGTCTTCTGTCTCCAGAGTTTTAGATACTTGAAGTTCTTTCTTATCATTCCAACATTGCTGCATGGAGCATCAAGCAATACCCTGTCAAATCTATTCCTAAATTTCCCAAAAAATCTGCCATCCTTCAGCGTTACCTTGACATTTACCGCCCCATACTTCTGGACGTTCGAGATAAGTATGTTCAGCCTTGAATGCTTCACATCATTGGCAACAATGCAGCCTGTGTTTTTCATGTAAGATGAAATCTGGGTTGTTTTTGCTCCAGGAGATGCCGCCATGTCCAAAACCCTCATGTTCTCTCCAACCTCAAGAACTTTAGCCGGAATCATTGAACTTGCCTCCTGCATAAATATCAAGCCCAACGCAAACTCTGGTGTGTTTGTAATTCCATTGCCTTCAACGAAAAAACCCTCCTCTACCCAGGGAATCCTTTCAATCTCAAATTCAGATGAAAGCCTCTCAGCAACAACATCCACTCTAGCCTTTAATGTGTTAACTCTGAAGCTTTGCCTTATAGGCTTCATCATGAATTCATAAAATTCATCTGAGTTGTCAATCTCCATGTACTTTTCAACGAAATCTTTGTTTATCCCCAAGAACTCTTCCATTGGAAAAGAATAAACCAGTTTGGATAATAAAGATGACGTCAAAATTTATATTTCCTTCTGCATATTCTAAACCATGGCTGAAAACGCGATTGTAATTGTGGGATTGATCATAGGCTTGCTATTTGGAATGTCAGGAATCGCCACACTCTTCAACTTCATGGGAATGGCAATGGAGGAAACGCAGCAGCAATTAGCAAAGGTTGGCGTGGTATCGACTCTGGTTTTGCTGATAATCGCGATAATATTGATTGTAAAAATAAGGATTATATCATCGCTGATAGTTGGAGCGGTTATTGGGGCTGTGCTGAATGTCATACTTGAAATGAATGGAGTGCATCTGGCAAATGCCGTGTTTGAGATAATAGGAAAATCATTTGGTTTGTAGGTAAAACTTTACTCTTTTCCCCCTACAACTTTTTTAAAGCCTGACTGGATAAAATTTTGATAAATTTAGAAACTCTGGCTATCCATTTATGGAAATAAAGCCATGAAAAATCAAAATAAAAAAATTTTTAAATCTATCAGACTTCACTGAAAAACTGATGAGAAGGAGTGTGATTTTGACTTCTATGCTAGTGATCTTTCTCTTTATCACTCTTGCAAATGCCACAGAAGAGTATTCAAAAATTACAGGCTCAGATTGTACAGCTTGTCATCCAGATTATCCGTCAAACTACACTTTGGGACCAGCAGGAGAATACTTCAAGGAACATGGAACATTACGAGGTTATGGAGAACCGCCTGTAGGCAAGCCTGAGCCTGGAATAAAGTGCAACGCATGTCATGGGAGAATGAAGGTAAATTACACACCCAGAGTATTGAAATATGCTCCAGAAAATCATCAATTTGAGCTAAAACACGGTGATGGAAAATTCTGGTGTCTCACTTGCCATGATCCTGCAGACAGAACCAAGCTCAGACTTTTTAACGGATCGAAAGTCCCTCTGAGCGATCCTGTTCCCTTGTGCGGACAGTGCCATGGACCTATATACAGAGATTGGAAGGAACACATACACGGGAGATGGGTTGGTAGCATAGAGAATGCAAAGCCGGATGTTATATGCACAGATTGTCACAATCCACATGATCCTGCGTTCAAACCCATCACTCCAAAACCAAAACCACAGTATGAGGCAAAACCGAGAATGCCAGAGTGGTACCCTCTCGCTTTTTCAGTTGTCTTCCTAATTTCATTCACGTTATTTGCCATCGCCTATTTCAGGAGGTGAGAATGTGAAGGATACAAGAAGGGGCTTTATGAAGAAGCTCGCTGCAGCTGGCTCAATGACCGTTATTCCGATCATAGATGTTAGTTTTGAAGAATTCTTCCAGAAACACTTCAAAGAGATGAGTGAAGAAGAAAAAAGGGAGATGATAGAAAGGTTGGAAAGAGAGTACAAGGAGAAGTACGGGATTGATGCAAAGATCAAAACAACTCCGGCAAAGAAGGGTGTTGTGTGGGCTTATGCCTTAAACATCCAGAAATGCATAGGATGCAGGAGGTGTGTTTACGCATGTGTAAAGGAGAACAATCAGTCAAGGAAGAATCCAAACGATCCAACAGTACCAGAAATTCAGTGGATAAGAGTATTGAGGATCGAAAAAGCAAAAATCAATCCTGAATCGGAAACTGGAGGGGATTTCAGAACGAAGTTTGGAGAAGTTCTAGCTGGAGTAAATTTGGAGGTAACTGAGCACTACTACGAGCCTGAAAAGGTTCCCGAAAAGGATTACTTCTACATCCCGGTTCAATGCCAGCAGTGTGAAAGACCTCCATGCGTTAAGGTCTGCCCGACAAAGGCAACTTGGAAGGAGCCAGATGGCATCATAGTTGTTGACTACAACTGGTGCATCGGTTGCAGATTCTGCATGGCAGCTTGTCCATACTGGGCTAGACATTTCAACTGGGCAGATCCTTACATTCCCAAGGAGGAAATAAATCCAAACATGCATTACCTGGGAAACAGAATCAGAATGAGAGGTGTTGTTGAGAAGTGTACGTTCTGCATTCAGAGGGTTAGAGAAGGGAGATACACAGCTTGTGTTGAGATATGTCCAGTTGGAGCGAGAAAGTTCGGAAATCTGCTTGATCCAGACAGTGAAATCAGAAAGATACTGGAAACAAAGAGAGTCTTTAGACTTAAGGAGGAGGCGGGAACGAATCCAAAGTTTTTCTACTTTATGGATTGAGGTGATGTTCGATGGTTGTTGAGATAACAAAGAGCCTTTTGAGGTTTTTGATAGATGCGATCAAGGTTGCATTTTCTGGAGGAACTGGATACAAGGCTTGGCTCGCCGGATTATTGCTAATAATGATCTTTGGTGGGGCTTCTTATTTAATTCAGCTTAAAGAGGGTTTGATAATCACCGGAATGAGAGATCAGGTGAGCTGGGGTCTCTACATCTCCAATTTCACATTCTTTGTTGGAGTTGCAGCTTCTGCTGTCATGATAGTCATACCTCTATACATATACAACTACAAGCTCTTTAAGCCGGTCATAAGCTTTGCAGAGTTTCTTGCCGTTGGAGCATTGCTGATTGTCATATCAAACGTCATGGTAGACATAGGAAGAGTTGAGAGAGTGTGGCACATGTTTCCAATACTTGGAACACCAAACTTCCCACAGTCATTGCTCATGTGGGACATGATAGTTCTGACTGGCTATCTCCTCCTGAACATCCTGATACCCTCCTATACGCTCTACAAAACATACTATGGAGAGAAGCCTGAGAAGTGGATAAAGATATTCATCTACATCTCGATACCCTGGGCTATAAGCATTCATACAGTCACAGCCTTTATTTATGGAGGCTTGGTTGCAAGACCCTTCTGGAATACAGCCTTAATGGCTCCGAGATTTCTTTCAAGTGCATTCGCTTC
>WAJY01000035.1 GCA_015523645.1 Geoglobus sp.
GCAAATCTGACATTTCATCCCTTTATATCCTGAGAGATCTGCTCTGCAACCTTCTTACCACTCAGAAGCATCCCTCCAAAAATCGGTCCCATTCTAGGGAGCCCATGAACAGCAGAAACAGCCATGCCGGCAGCATAAAGACCTTCTGCAACCTTTCCGGTTTTTTCAACAACGAGCTTTTCACTCACCTCGCTGTAGGCTGACTTCTCACCGTAAACAACTATATCAAGCTCAGGTATTTTTCTGCTTGCAACGCTTATTACCTCAGCATCATGACCGGTAGCATCAACAACAGCCTTGCTCTCAACCATCAGAGGATCGACATGCAAGCCTGAAATCTGAACTGCACTCCACTGTATAAGAACCCCTGTAATCCTAAGTGGATCGGGTCTGAAGATAACATCATCAACCGTAACTCCAAGGAGGATTTTTGCTCCGCTCTCAACAGCATGGTATGAAAGCTTTGCGAGAAAGTCGGAAGTGTCAACTGCATACAAATTGCTATCAATCTCCTTTATTTTCATTTCAAACTCCTCGGCTATTTCCCTTGCCTCTTCCTCAATAACTATCTTGTGGAAAAGCATTCCACCTCCGCCAATACCTCCGCCAAAGCTAAGTCTTCTCTCAAAAACAACAACATCAAGTCCTGAATTCCTCAGATAATATGCCGCCGTAAGTCCAGCAGGACCAGCGCCAACAACAACCACATCTGTCTCTGCTATCTCATCCCAATCCCTTGCGGCTTCCCTGACTATAATTCTGGTGATGTTCTTTTCAGTATATGCCATGTTAAAGCAGCTAGCTAGAGTAATATAAAATTAGTGTTTTGAGGGATGTGTAGATGAAGTAGAAGCCGAAGGTTATTAAAATTATGGCTGAAATCAGGCTTAGGGTCTTCTCAAAACCCCTCCTTTCTGAGAGCTTGTTTGAAAAAAAGGAAACAATGCCATACCACCCAAAATCGCATGACTCATGCAGAATCACAAAGGCGATGATTCCCAAAATTCCGAAATTCAGGGAAAGCAGAACGAGTGTAAATCCGATTGTGAGCCACCACACAATAAAATAGGGATTAAGCATGCTCATCAAAATACCTGAAAAAACTCCCTTAATTCTGTATTCTCCAGTTCCTTCTGCCTTAATTTCTCTGTAAGCCAGATAAAGCATGAGTATTCCACCAGCAAATGCTATAAAGCTCTTCTCTATACCCAATGCTGTAAGACTTCCGAAAAAATAGAGCATTGCGATTATTGGCATCTCTATGATTGCATGTCCTGCTGAGATTTCTATTCCCGCAAACCTGTTTTTCTTCCCTTCTGCAAGTGTAACAGCCAGCAAGGGTCCCGGAGCCAGAACTCCGCTAAGAGAAACGGACACAACCGTTATCGCAAATAAGGCAAAGTCCATGGGATTTGAACGTCAAAATTTAAATAAAACTTCCTGTTGGAATTGAATCATGCTTTCCAACGAGATACTGTGGTTCGTGCTTCTGCTTGTAAACTTCACGGGAATAACACTGGCTTACAGATTTTTCGGGAAGGCAGGACTTTTTGTCTGGATTGGAATGGCTATAATCCTTGCAAACATTCAGGTTGCAAAAATGATAAACTTCTTCGGATTGCTAACAGCGATGGGCAACATCATTTACGGCTCCACATTCCTTGCGACAGACATACTTACAGAAAAGTATGGGAAGGAGCATGCAAAAAGGGGTGTCTTTGTTGGTTTCTTTGTCTTGATTGCCACAACAATTATAATGCAGATAACCCTTGCATTCACTCCAGCACCAGAAGACACACTGGATCCAGCACTGCAGCAAATATTCGGTTTCATGCCAGATGTGACAGTAGCAAGCCTAACAGCATACCTGCTATCCCAGCTTCACGATGTCTGGGCGTTCCACATGTGGAAGGAGAAGACAAAAGGGAGATTTCTTTGGCTGAGAAACAACGCCTCAACACTTGTCTCACAGCTTATCGACAACGCTACCTTCACCTTACTTTTCTTTGTGGTCTTCAATCCTCAGATTCTCGCAGACATTGGATGGAGTGGAGTCTGGGAGATTTTCATCACATCCTATGCAATGAAATTCATAGTTGCAATTCTTGACACACCATTCATATATCTCGCAGTCAGAATGAGGGTTGAGGAATGATCAGCTTGTGAACTTCTCTTTGAGCTTCTCAACCTTTCTCACCACCTTTTCCTCATCTAGCGTTAGAATTACCCTATCCTCCATAACAATTTCTCCATTAACTATAAGCTGTTGAACCTCCTCTCCATTCGCAGAATAGACAATGCTGTATAGGGGATTGTAAACTGGATAGAATTGTGGGGATTTTGAAAGAATTGCTATATCAGCCAAAGAACCCTCTTCAAGCAAACCACCATTTAAACCGTATGCTTTGTAGCCGTTGCATGTTGCCATATCCAGAATTTGACTTGCCTTAACAGAATCTGCACGATTGTACCTGATTTTCTGAAGGAGCGATGCAAACTTCATCTCCTCAAAAAAGTTGTAGCTGTTGTTGCTTGCGGTTCCATCTGTGCCAAGAGCCACGTTGATCCCAAGTTCAATCATCTCACCAACTCTCGGAATTCCAGAAACGAGCTTTAAATTGCTTACGGGATTGTAAACAACACTTGCACCGCTTTCCTTCAGTATCCCAAGCTCGTGATCATCCAACCATACACCATGGGCTATTACAACATCTCCATCAAGAAATCCGATATCTGACAAAAGTCTGATTGGAGAACTGCCATACTTTCTTTCAACCTCTTCAACCTCCCATTTTGTTTCCGAGACGTGGATGTGAATTTTCACTCCCATCTCCACCGCTTTCCTCTTCACAGTTCTCAAGAACTCTGGAGTGCATGTGTAGGGTGCATGTGGACCGAATATTGCCGAGATTCTTCCATCAAAAGACCCATTCCACCTTTCAATAAACCTCTTTCCTATCTCTATTTCCCTTCTCCCCCTCTCCTCATCCCCTCTATCTGCCATCCCGTAGCATAGAACTGCTCTCATTCCGCTTTCCCCTACAGCTCTAGCCACCTCATCCATGTGTATATATAGATCGGAAAAACATGCGATTCCGCTTTTCATCATCTCAATAATAGCCAGCATCGTCCCCCAGTAAACGTCCTCAGGCTCAATCTTTCTCTCAAGCCTCCAAACATTTCTCAGCCATGAATTGAGCTCCATATCCTCTGCAATTCCCCTCAACAATGTCATGGCTGCATGAGTGTGGGCATTGAAAAAAGCAGGAATGACTATCATATCACTGGCATCAAAAACAACATCTCCCTTTAGCTCGATCTTCGAGATTCTGGTTATTCTACTGCCATCAACACCTATTGATGCCCTGACAAACTCGCCATTTATGTAGCATAGACCATTGTTTATGGCAATTGAATGCATCAAGCCATCTAGCAGTAATGTATTGATTAAGTTTTTCTTGACGATGCTAATGCTATCAAGTAATCAGACTTTGTTCTCTCAATAACATTCCTCACAACATCTAGCTTGTGCTTGAGGTTTCCTGTAAGTTTGTCGTGATAGTCGAACTCAACAAGCCTGAAATACAGCTCCTCCATAAGCCTGATTATCTTCTCAACCCTCTCAATGTCATCTCCTCGAATCATGAGGGTAAGAACGTATCTTCTCAGCTCTCCTATGCAGTCTGCAAGTCCAGGCAGAACAGCTTGAGGTATGCTCACAGGCAAATCATCAGGTAACCTAAGGTCTCTCACAGCATGGGTGAAAACGTAAGCTTCAACAAATTCCTGCATGGAGTCATAAGCCAGATAAAATAGCTCTGGATGTGTTTCCCTGTAGCTCAAAACCTGATTCAGCAAATTCTCAGAATCCTGAAGAAAGTTCTGGGACTTCTGAATGTTGTTTGCGTGAATGTTCATTATTGCCTTTGAACTGCTTAGCCTCAGCTTTCTTGAAACCTGTATTATCTCCTCTCTAACTTTCTCCTTTTCATCCAGCTCTTTTTTCAAATCCTCAAAAAACCTATCCTTCAAGGAGAACCACCCTGCTAACTCTACTCTCATCTGAGATCCTGTAACCGGTGAGCTTGGCTAGTTCTTCAGCAAAATCCCTCACTTCTTCATGCTCAGGCATCGCGCTCCTTTCAAGCTTAAGCCTAGAATGACCGAGATGCATGTAGGCTTTTGCCTCAACAAAGTCAGGCTTGGCTTTTTTCACTATCCAAACAAATTTCTCTGGTTTCATGTTTATATCCCTCATCAACGTAAGCCTTATAACTCTCCTGCACTCCTTTTCGGAGAAAATCTCAATTGTTCTCTCAACCCTTTTCCAAAGCTTATTTCCCTGCAGTCTCTTGTGGCTCTCCTCATCCCATGCGGTAATGCTCAGGTAAAGCTGATAAGGTTCAACCCTTTCAATTGCCTCAGGATTTGTTCCATTTGTTACGAGAAAGGTTGTGAATCCGTTTCTGTTGTAAACATCTACAAGCTCCTCTATTCTTGGGTATATTGTTGGTTCACCTATCAGACTTATAGCAACCTGATTCGGATGATAAGCCTCCTTAAGCTTTTTTCTGTTCACTCCATCTGTTCCATGAAAACCGCTCAAAAGACGATGCTGAGCCTTAATCGATTCCTCAAATATGAATTCGGGATCATCCCATTCAAGGAAAGGAGGCATCAAATCGAGAGGACGCCAGCAATGAACACATGAGAGGTTACAGATTAAGGCTGGAGACATCTGCAAGCATCTGTGACTTGAAATACCATAAAATTTTTGCTTGTAGCAGAATCCCTCATCCTTTAAAGACTTTTTCAGCCAAAGGCATGTTTTGACAGCTGAATGCCTGCCAACTATCTGGTATCCCTTCAGCTCGGATAGACTTTTGACCATTCATCAACCCTAGAAGGTATTGATTAAAATATTTTGCTTGGAAGGGAATGTCAAAGGAACATTGAAGCAAAATCCAGAAGATCCATTATTTTGAAGTTTACTTCCACCTTCTCACTGGCAAATGTTAGCCTTTCCTTTACAGCCGGACAGCCTGTCAGCAGATAGTCTATATCCATGTC
>WAJY01000036.1 GCA_015523645.1 Geoglobus sp.
TCAGCATTTCCCATATCGGTTTCTGGCATCCATGGTGCTGCTGCAGCCACAATTCCATCCTCTATGGGTCTTGCACCCTGAGCACAGGCTGAGAATTCAAAGTTTGTAAATCCGAATGAAGTTCCGAACCTTGTTATTCCTCCACCTTCAATTCCTGCAGAGTTACCACCTATTTCAATGCATTCCTCGATGTAACCTCTTGCAAAATGGGCAAGGTAAAAAGCCAGTGATGTTAAAGTCACCTCCTGAGCAAATACATACCATGGAATCCCATCACCTACGTAAGGATAATCGGGATTCAAAACCGAACCAACATCAGCTTTCACATCTATTTGATACTTACCACCAGCGGTAACTCTCCCATCATAGAGCAAAGTTTCTAAGAAGTCCAGAAAAATTGCACTTTTCAAACCAGACGGGTACATGTTGTAGGAATGCCACCCCCATCTGCTCGATCCTTCATAGCTGAAAATAACCTTCGCATCTGGAGTTATGTTTATCTCAAGAGGAAGATGGATTAGGTAGTCTCTATCTGCTTGGGGTGGAACACCTTCACTTTTGTAAAGTATTGGGAAGAAATGCGGAATTCTGTACCTACCGGGAATTAATTGTCTTCTTATTCTTGCTTCCATATCTCTTCTCCCTTCTTCTATCAATTCCCTTATAGCCTGTTTGAAGTAGTCAATGCCAAACTCATCTATTATCTCCTTTATCCTCTCTTTTATGATCAAGCATCCTGAAAGTTTAGCTCTCTCGTCAAGTATCCACAAATCCGGAGCTCTGCAGTTTCTTCTCAGCCTTCTTATAAACCATGGATAGAACTGGTTGTTCTCTCCAACCTTTTCCAGGCTGATTCTTTCTCCACATGTGAAAGACTCAACTGCAAATGGATTGAATGACCCTGGAGTCCCACCACCGATCTCAAGTTCATGAGATATTGATCCAACCCAACATATCAGCTCTCCGTTGTGAAAAACAGGTATAACAAGTCTGGAGTCTGCTGGATGTGCTCCACCTGTCAAGGGATCGTTGTCTACAAATATATCACCATCTCTTATCCCTGCAGTTTCTTCGTAGTTTTCTTCAATTATCTTTTTGATTACGTTTTCAACAACCGCAACGTGTGCCATCAGACCAAGACTTATTACAGCAGCTTCTCCTTCAGGAGCATGTATAAGAAATAGTAGTTCTCCAAGCTCTCTCGTTCCCGGAGAGGCACATGCAAATCTGACTCTTTCCCTCGCCTCAAGTGTTGCATTTAAAAGTCGATAATAGAATCTCTCGTACTTGAAGAAGTCCTCATCTCTCAGCTTTAATTCTTTTATACCATAGTAATAACCACTCCTTGATCTTTCCTCACATTCTTTGAGCATTTCTTTGAGTGTTTTTCCGTTCCAGCCTATTCCCATTTTTTATCACCTACCAAAGTGTAATACTCTGTATTCATCCATTTTTACCCTGTTGTTTGGAGGAATGACGAAAGTTGTTGCAGGATGCTCTATAATTGCTGGTCCTCTCACAACATTTCCTGGCTCCAATTCTCTCATTTCATATATATCAAATTCAATCCATCTTCCATGATATACCTCTCTGCTACCCTTGTATGCTTTTTCTGGCGATTCATCTTTTAGCTCATATTTAATTATTTTCGGCTTTGGAATGTCAACAAAGGCTGCAACTGCAACTTCAGTGATCAAATAACCAGCTTCAGGGAACTTTAGAGCTTCAGGATACAACATCTCATAAACCCTTTCAAAGTCCTGAATAAGTCTGTCAATGTCTTCTGGTTTAGTTATTCTATTCACAGATGCCTCAGCTTCAAAGTCTTCCAGCTGTCCCTTATACCTGCAGTAAATGTAATGTTTGAATTTAACCTCCTCCTCACTAAATCCTTCGCTTTTGAATAGCTCGTAGGCCTCCCTCTCAAGTCTTTCCCAAGCTGAATTTATCATTTCACCGGCTCTAATCTTAGTCTCCTCATCAGCATTGTATGGAATTTCAGCGTAAGTAGCAGAGTGAAGTCTGTGTAAGTAATCTGAAGTAGCGATACCAAACGCTGAAAACGCTGCAGCCCAAGGAACAGTTATAACATCTGTAAAGGGTACACCCTCAGCAATACCCCACAAATGCAATGGTCCACTCCCTCCATAAAATATTGCAGCAAAATCGGTAGGTGATAAACCCCTTCCAGTCAACCTTCTCAATATGGCACCTCTCGTTTGTGTATGAAGCAAGTCAAGTATACCGAAAGCAAATTCATAAGCATCTTTTCCAAGTTCTTCAGCCATTTCTCTTAATACTTTTTCAGAATTTCTTTTGTTTAGTTTTATTTTTCCACCTATAAAATAATCAGGATTAAGATAACCTAATAACAAATCGCAATCCGAAATCGTTGGTTTGTCGAATTCGAAGCAAACACCAACTTTTGCTCCAGCACTTTCAGGGCCGAGCAGGATCCTCTTACTGACTGGATCTATTTTTACAACGGCTCCGGTTCCAGCGGCAATTGAATCTATGTCGATCATTGGTAAGTTAAGCATAAAGTTGTGAAATATTGGTTCCCTTTTTATCGGTATATAACCCCCTACAACCATCCCTACATCAAAGCTCGTTCCGCCGAGATCGCAAGCAACAATGTTTGTT
>WAJY01000037.1 GCA_015523645.1 Geoglobus sp.
CTCTAAGAGGATATTAAACAAAATATGAGGTGTTACCATGGTTTACGAAAAAGGAGAGGATGTAGAAATCCAGATTCCTGAGAGGATGAACATCGCTGAGATTCTCATTGATGAGAACGTTAGAAAAGGCAGAGGAGAGAAGGTGGCTGTTAGATGTTGTGGTGATGCATCTCTTGGCATCGATAAATCGGAGATTACGTATCATGAGCTCATGTTGAAAACAAATTCAGCAGGAAACTCATTCAGAAAAGTCGGGCTAGGTGTTGATGACAGAATTTTGATGATTGCCTTGGATACCCCAGAGTTTCTCTATGCATTTTTTGGAGCAATCAAGATAGGTGCTGTGCCTGTACCTGTCAACACAATGCTGTCATCTGATGAGTATCTGTATTATCTCAATGATTCAAGAGCCAAAGCCGTGGTCATTCATGCAAATTTAACAGAAAAGATATCTCCGATTCTGGATAGGGCTAAATTTCTTAAGCATGTTATTGTCATAGAGACAGAAAAATTTTCGGCAAGCAAGGATCAGCTTTCGATGCAGAGCTTGATGGATGACTCATCCGAAGAGCTTGAACCATTAAAGCTGAGCAAGGATGCGATGGCATTCTGGCTTTACAGCTCTGGAACGACCGGATTGCCCAAGGGTGTTGTTCACTTGCAGCATGACATGCTTTACAGTGCCGATACCTATTACAGGCATGTGCTAAATGTTTCTGAAAGGGATGTTTGTTATTCTGTGAGCAAGCTCTTCTTTGCTTACGGTCTCGGAAACTCCACATATGGAGCATTCAGATTCGGTGCAGAGTCTGTGCTTGATCCAGGAGTTCCAGATCCCGAAAAATCATTCAGGATAATAGAGGATTACAGGGTTTCGATTCTCTTCACAGTTCCAGCCTTCTACAACAGGATGCTTGGAGTTGAGAATGCTGAAGAAAAATTCGACACCTCATCTCTCAGAGTTTGCGTGAATGCGGGCGAAGCTCTACCGGCAGTAACGTATCAGAAATGGAAGGAAAGATTCGGGGTTGATATCCTCGATGGTATCGGGACAACAGAATTGACGCATATTTTCATATCCAACAGACCTGGGAGAATAAAGCCAGGAAGCTCAGGAGTTCCTGTTCCGGGTTATGAGCTCAGACTTGTTGATGAGGATGGCAAGGATGTTCCAGTTGGCAAGCCCGGAAAGCTGCTTGTTAAAGGAGACTCAATTGCTGCATTTTACTGGGAGAAGCATGAGAAGACAAAGAAGACATTTCTTGGAGAGTGGTTTGATACAGGAGACATGTACATAAGGGATGAAGATGGATTTTGGACGCATGTGGGCAGAGCGGATGATCTGATAAGGACAAGGGGTTTGTGGGTCTCGCCTGTGGAGGTTGAGTCTGCACTGCTGAAGCATCCTGCTGTCGAGCTTTGTGCTGTAGTTCAAGGATATGATGAAAACAGGGTTGGAATAGTGAAGGCTTTTGTTGTTCTTGCTCAAGGCTTTTCCCCTTCAAAGGAGCTTGAGGATGATCTCAAAAACTTTTTGAGAGAGGCTGGACTCAAGGGATACAAGATTCCTGAAAGCTTTGAGTTCGTTTCAGAACTTCCGATGACTGCGACAGGAAAAATTCAGAGGTATAAGCTGAGATTGCTTGAAAGGGAAAGGGCTTTTGGAAGCAAATAGGATAACAGCCTTCTGTGTGATGAATACTAAGATTACCCAATCCTGTCTACCTGCAGACAACACTCTTGAAAACAACTAGATTTCAGTTGAGATTTGTGCTGACTTTAGATTACCAAAGCTTTTCTACATGCCCAGATAAACTTTTATATTATCCTGAACATTTTTTAGCGTGTATTATTCCGTGTTCCATTCAGAAGATATAGAAAAAATTCTGAAGAGCATGGAATCTCTGAAAAGCTCTTTTAAGAAGTTTCCATACACTGAAACACTTGGAGAATCGGATGGGGTTGTTGTTCTTAGATACAAGAACCTTGTGATAGTTGCAAGTGAGGAATTAATGGTTGTTGATGCTGAGGTAATAGAGAGGTTTGAGGTTAAATTTGAGGAGATTGGAGATCAGGGAAAGAAGTTCAAATACGGATGTTATTCTGCCGAGGATGTCTTGAGGATTGAGGGAGATGTGGATGAATCCTTTCTTTATGGTGTTCTGCCAGCTTTACTGTCTGAGATTGCCATAGCAAGAGTTCTTGCTAGAGATGCTTTTTTAAGAGCAGAACACCTTTCAAAGGAGGAAACAAAGATCATAAAAGAAACCATGAAGATCCTGGAAAAGGCGAAGCTCAAGAATGTCGGACTGCTTGAAGAGCTTGCGATGAACGTCTCTCATCTAAAAGCTCCACTATTCACAGCTTACATGAGCTTCAAGGATGAGGTCGAGGAGATTAGCTCATCGCTAATAAGAGCGAAGATGATTTCCAAGGAAATGGGGGATTTTCTGCAAGAATGGATATCGACCATTGAATTTGAGGTTGAAAACCTCAGACACTTTGAATCGAGCTTTAATCAAACCTTAATGGCTGTAAATGATGCACTGCAAGTTGTGCATTTAACCCTAGAGATGTTCCAAAGAAAGGAATATCTTGAGCTTGAAAAAAGAACATCCAACTTGCAGGCTGCTGCAGCCGTCATTGAATTCGTTGCAGTCTTTTACTATACTCTAAAAATTTGGCAGGTGTTTCTTCCCATTGAAAATCTGCCATCCTCCCTTGCATTCTCGCTTCTTGCAGCTTTTACCGCTCTTATTGTATATCTCACAGATGCTATTGGCGAATTTCTCAGCAGGAAAAAGCTTGGAAAGAAACTCCCAATCCTGCTCGTCTCTCTGGCAGTAATTGTAACTTTAATGGCTTTTCTACCTCTTATTTTTTGAGCAATCTAATTGCCTTGAGTCTGCTTGTTATCAAATTTATATGTTCCTTTTCCTGTGAGATCAAAAAGCTAAGCAAGTCACTGGTTTCTGGATCTGATGTCGAGGATTTCAGCTCGTTGTATACCTTTATCGCATCTTTTTCCATTTCAAGAGCCTTTTTCAGTATCTCCTCAAGATCCATAAAATTACCCGAGAGCTTGAAAAATAAAGGTTATGCCTCGCAAACCTCTCCATGTTCCTCATGCTCCTCTTCTGCAAGCTTGTCAAGTCCAAGCCTCTTCAAATCCTCCTCTCTTCCCCGCTTTTTCAGATAATCGGCTATCGCTCTCTTAAGGGCATCTGAGGCTAGATTTGAACAATGCATTTTCTGTGGTGGAAGACCACCAAGAGCATCTGCAACTGTCTGCTTTGTTATCTTCAAAGCCTCTTCAAGGGTTTTTCCTTTTGCAAGTTCTGTTGCCATGCTGCTTGTTGCTATTGCAGCTCCACAGCCGAAAGTCTGGAATTTTATGTCCTCAATTCTGTCGTCCTTGACCTTTATGTACATGGTCATTAAATCACCGCATACAGGATTGCCAACTGTGCCAACACCGTCTGCATCCTCAATAACACCAACGTTTCTTGGATTTCTGAAATGCTCAAAAACCTTCTCACTATACACTTCATTCACCTCCCTTTTTCTTTTTCACATAAAGAGGAGACATCATTCTGAGCCTCTCAACAATTGGTGGAAGCTTTTCAAGAACGTAATCGATATCTTGCTGGCTGCTCCATCTTCCAAGGCTGAAAACAACGCTTCCATGAGCTTCTTCATGTTTCAGTCCAATAGCCATCAGAACGTGAGATGGCTGGAGTGTTTTAGACGTGCATGCTGATCCTGTTGATGCCTGTATGTTTTCCATGTCCATGCTAAGAAGTATCGATTCTCCTTCTATGTAGCTGAACCTCACGCTGGCATTGTTTGGCAATCTTTCAGTTGGATGTCCATTGAGGTAGGTTTCCTCAATTTTCAGCAACCCATTTAAAAGCCTGTCTCTAAGCTTTTCCATTCTTTCTGACTCATCTTTCCACTCTCTCTTTGTTATCTCGCTCGCCTTCCCAAATCCTGCTATTCCAGCAACGTTCTCTGTTCCTCCCCTGAGTCCGTTTTCTTGACCTCCTCCAATTATTATCGGGTTTACCCTAACTCCACTTCTTATGTAAAGCCCCCCAACACCTCTCGGACCATATATGTCGTTTGATGAGATTGTAAGCAAGTCAACACCCATCTTCTCCACATCAACCTCGATCTTTCCCAGGCTTGCTGTTGCATCAACGTGTAAAGCGCATTCAACAACCTCCCTGATCTCCTGAATGTTCTGGATTGTGCCAATTTCAGGATTGGCATGCTGAATCGATACAAGGATCGTATCCTTTTTGATAAGTTTTTCAAGCTCGTCAATTTTGAGCTTACCATGTCTGTCAACAGGTGCATAGCTAACATCAAAACCATTCTTTTGAAGGAATTTTGCAGAATTAATGACCGAAATGTGCTCAATTGCACTGACAACTATGTGATTGCCCTTCCTTTTGTTCCTCATAGCATATCCAATTATTGCCAGGTTGTTTGATTCTGTCGCACCACTCGTAAAAACTATCTCCGATGGGCTGGCATTTATCAACTCAGCAACCTTGCTTCGAGCATCATCTATAATCTTTCTGGCTTCAAATCCCTTTGAGTGAACCGATGATGGATTACCGGGATGTTCAAAGTATTTCAGCATTTCATCAATAACCCTCCTGTCAACAGGGCATCCAGCAACGTAATCTAGGTAAACCACAGTATCACCCCTTCTTTACTCTAATCACATAAACTCCATCGACTTCTTCGACACTTATAATTTTGTGTCCGTTTCTTTCAGCCCATTCAGGGATGTCTTTCTTTGCTGTTGGATCATCAGCCAGGATTTCCACTATATCTCCACTCTCAACCTCATCAATAGCCTTTCTTGTCATGAAAAGAGGCATGGGGCAGAACATGCCAATGCAGTCTACTGACTTCTTAACACTCATCATGGAATTTTAACACCGTTAACTATATATCCGTTTTGCTCTTATGAAAACTTCGTCCTAACCAAATTCAAGAACTTCTGAGTTCTCAACCGCTTCGCTTTCCTTTAAATTACAGTTTCTCTCCATTTCCTCCACAACCTCAGTTTTTGCCGAGGTTACAGGATGTCTCGAAACTAGGAGAGAGCAGCAATCCTCATAGGGCAGAATTGAGATCTCGTAGCTACCTATTTTTTTTGCAATGCTGATTATCTCTTCCTTATCAAGACCTATTAATGGAGGGAGAACAGGTAGAGATGAGGCTCTGTAAATAACGCCCAGATTGTCTAGAGTCTGGGATGCTACCTGACCAAGCGAATCTCCAGTGAGTATTGCCTTAGCTCTTTCTTTTTCAGCTATCAGATTTGCCATTCTCATCATACTTCTCCTGTAAATTACCATTCTGTATTCTGATGGAATGCACCTTATTATCTCCGCCTGTACTTTCTCAAATGGCACCATGTACAACCTTAGTCTGTGAAATTCTGAGAGAAGCTCTGCAAGCCTGTGTATCTTCACTCTCACAGCTTGAGAATGGATCGTTGAATTGAAGAAGTGAACAAGTATTACCTCAGCTCCTCTCTTCATAGCCAGAAACGCTGATACAGGGCTATCTATCCCACCTGAGATGAGAGACACAACTTTTCCCGAGACTCCCACTGGCAGTCCGCCAATGCCTTCTATTCTCTCCTTGTAAATGTAGGCATTTCTATTAGTAATTTCGATGAAAATGGTTGTATCCGGATTTTTCAGGCTTACTTTAATCCCTTTCTCCTTTGCTATCCTCTCTCCAACAATTCTGTTTATCTCCATTGAATTGAGAGGAAAGCTCTTATCACTCCTCTTTGTCTCAACTCTAAATGTGCCATGACTCGGTGACAGCTCCAAGGCTGTTTCTGCTATATCTTCAATCTCAGCATTGCATCTAACAGCTTTTGCAGAATACCTTATTCCGGGAGTCTTTTGCAGTATCCTTTTAATTTCATCCCTGTCACTTTCTATCACTATTCTGCTATCATCCTTGGTTATTCTGCATCTTTCAAGCTTTTTTATCTTGTATCTCAAATTGCTTATTAGCTTCTTCTCAAAATAAGCCCTGTTTTTACCCTTCAACGCTATTTCTGAGTAATGAGCAAGATAAACCATCATTCCCTCTTACCAAGCCTCTTCAACCTTTTTGCTTCCTGCGTTATCTCCTCAACCTCCTTCAGAATCCAGTCTTCAAAATCCCTTGACTTGTATTTCTTGAAAACATCGACATCTACAATCTTCGTTAGCTCAACCCAGTTCTCTCTTGGTATGGCTACATACTCTCCTCTGTAACTTTCTGCGACTCTTTCAGCCTCGCTCTCATCTCTAAACTTGACGGAAGTGAAAATGCCTACTGAATTGGAGTCTCCCTTGAATATGTAGAGCTTAACACTCTTTCCGTTAATAAATCCAATGAAATGGTCTGTTGCTTTATCAAACCCCATCCTCTCAAATTTTTCAATCATATCCCTTGGAAGATCATCCATAAGGCATCCGCAAAGAGCCTTGATTTCCTGTCTCTTTATTGCATCCTCAATTTTCCTGAATGTTTCATAAGGAAATCCTATAACTATTTCATCCTTCCTGTATCTTCCTACTTCTCTCGCTCCAGGACACAAAAAGGATATGTTTGGCTTTCCACTCCTCTTAACAAATGCTGTAGCTTCACCACACACAGCATTTTCACCAGAAAACATGGCATTCAGATCTTCTTCAAAAAGCCTTTTGTAAAACATGGCAATTCTCATAATCCTTTCAGGATTTGTAATAACAAGCACAACATCGCAGTCCTGTCCCTTGTATTCTTCAAGAACTATTGTCTTTGTCTCCTCTTCATCCTCCGTGATGAATCCCAGAGAAACGAGAGCTCCAGCACAGCTTAGATTGAATTCATTGATCACTATTCTCTCTCCTTTCTCTGCCACTATTCTGACAGCTTCACAAAACCTGTATTCCCCGAAAGCTTCCTTTTCTTCATCCAAAAAGATAACCGCAACTGGCTTCAGCTGAATCTCAAAATGTCTTCTGAAGCTCAATCCTCCACCTCCACACCATACTTTTCAGCTATATCCTTAAAAGCATTTGCAACCTTCTCAACCTCTTCCCAGCTCAACCCGTACGTGTTAAGCTTGAAGTTTTTCGTCATGCCTGCCTGAACTCCAAATACTCCCCTCTTTTTTAGCTCATGATACAAGAAATATCCCTTCTTCTTGTGCTTTTTTGCTATGCTGTGGAATGAGGGGGCTTCGAAGTGCATCAGGGTGTGATTCTTCGGTCTCTCTCCAATTAGCTGAACACCCTCTATTTTCTCCATTTCCCTGACAAACCATCTTGCCTTCTCAACCTCCTCATCCCATCTCTTCACCCTCTCAACGACCCTTGGAAAAGATGCCATAAGCGTTATTATTGGCAAACCGTATACTGGAGAGCATCCAAACATGGCAATCTCTTTTTTTGTAAATGCCCTTCCGCTCCATTCTCCCCTAATCTTTGAAGTTTTGAAGGCTGAGTCAGCATGTTCATAGCTAGTTGCAAGTATTCCTATTGGAGCTGTTGCTGACCAGCTTTTGTGACCGCTGCATACCAAAAAGCTCGCCTTTAGACTCTTTCCATCCACCTCCATGATTCCTGAAGAGTAGGCTGTGTTTAAAACGAGTGGTATCTCGTAATCCTCGCAGATCCTTCCAACCTTTTCTGCATCAGCAAGATTGCCATATCTGTAATCAACATGCGTGAGCAAAGCCAAGTCCGGATATCTGCCTGTCTCTTCTTTTATTCTTTCGAAAGTACTTGCATAGTTATCTGGATCTATTTTAAAGTCAGGATAGCCAGAATTTGGAACCTCATAAACCCTCATGCTGTTTATTTCTGCAGATGTGTAGGATGTGTAGTGAGCAAGGGAATCAAGCACGATTATGCCATCCCTAAACGCCGACATGACAACGAACTTTGCATGTCTAGCTCCTGCAGTAAATCTCGCCGTGTCCATGCCGAGAAATTCTGAAACGTCCTGTTTGAACTGCTCAATTGGAGGATTTTTGATCAGATCAACTCTCCCTTCCAAGCAAACATCGCAAACAGAATACCCATCAGCCCAATCTAAAAGAACTTTTCTTGCCTCCTCTGTGAGTATACCACCTCTCTGAATTGGATGAACGTTTATGAGTCCCTCTGATATTCTTTTAAGATTGTTGGGGTGGTATCTGTTGAGATCCATCTTTGTTTTTAACGGTGTTATAGTTATTTAAATCTTACCGGCTATTAGCCGGAAATTGCAAGCCGAGTTCTCAAAGGACTTTTGATGAGAGTTTTGATGAGAAACAAAACCCGACTCTTCAAACATTTGTCTGCTTTAACGCAGTTAATGTTAACATTTTATCTCATTTAACAGCGTTAACTTTATAAATTGTGCTGCTGCTCTAGCCCTAATGACAGAAATTGTTACCATAGACCTAGGTGAAATCTCAAGATTCATCGGACGATATTCCTTGGGCAGAGACAATGGCTTCGATTCCCTCCATTTTCTGAGAATAAAAATACCCGCAGGTCAGATAGACTCTGAAAAGCTCAGAAAAATAGCAGAACTCTCTAGGAAATACGGCAGAGGATATGTTGAAATTACCGACAGGCAGGACATTCAGCTACACTGGATAAGAAGTGAGGATGCTCTTGATCTCTTTGAAAGACTCTATGAAATCGGATATTACACAGATATGTGCGGACAGGGGTTTAGCAAAGCCTGCTTTGGTGATGTCAGGAATATAACAGCATGCCCTCTAAGCGGTAAGATAAATGACTTTGATGTGGCGATATATGCAAAGCATCTCACATCCTACTTCACAGGTAACAAGGATTTTCTCGATCTTCCCAGAAAGTTCAAGATAGGGTTCGCAGGATGTGGAGGAGATTGCTTGAGGCTTACAATCAATGACCTTGGAATGTTTGGGATTGAGAGAGAGGCTGAAAGAGGCTTTGTTCCCTTTGTTGGGGGAAGTGTTGGAGCAAGCCAGCCTGAACCTATGCTTGCCAAGAGTCTCTGTATTTTTGTTCCGGAAAAGAAGGTTTTTGAGTTTGTAAAAACAGTTGTGGAGATACACAGAGATTATTCGAGTAGAGAAAACAAGGCAAAAGCTAGATTCAAGAATCTCGTCACTCAATGGGGAATAGAAAAGCTCAGAGAAAAAATTGAGGAAAAGTTGGGGGTTTTTGATAGGATAACCTTTGAGAAACCAGAATACTCAGATCACAATGGCTATGGGCTTCAGATAGATGGCTTGTATTATTACACTCTTCCGGTTTGGGGAGGAACACTGAGCTCTGAGAAGATTGAGTTTGTAGCCGACATGGCTGAGAAGCATGGAAGTGGCGAGATCAGACTTACAACAGACCAAAACATCACATTTGTTGACATAGCAGATATTGAAAGACTTAAGAAAGATCTTGAAAGACAATTTGAGATAAAAGAAGGAAAGCTTTATTTTTCTTCAATAGCTTGCACCTCCAAGTTCTGTGGGAAGACCAGAAGTCTACATGCAAAGGATCTGCTCAAAAAGCTCATAGAGATCTGTGAAAGAAAGGGGATGAAAGACTTGAGAATCCATGTCTCTGGTTGCAGAAATTCGTGTGCATGCCATCAGGTTGCAGACATAGGGCTTGTTGGCAAGATTGTTAAGGTTGATGGGAAGATGGTTCAGGCTTACGACATCTATGTTGGAGGAGACTTTGCAAAGTTAAAAATGGGAAGGGTTTATATGAAAGATCTTTACGGTGAAAGACTTTTTTCTGAGTTTGAAAGGTTATTGGAGGTGATTGGAAATGGAGCTAAAGCTGAAGCAAAAGGATGATGGAGTGTATGAGCTTGATGTTAAGGGAAACACATGCCCCTATCCGCAGATTCTGACAGAACTTGCTTTGAAAAAGGTTGGAGGTGCTGTTTTAGAAGTTCTAACCGACAATCCTCCGTCTGCTAGGGATTTGCCACTTGTGTTAAAAAGAAGAGGATATAAGGTTGAGAAGAAAAAGGAAAAAGATTATTGGAGAATCAGGATATGGAAGTAGGGGTGAGAGACATCTAACAATTTCACGAAAAATTTATCAACATCCCCCTGCCAGGGCTGAAAGCCATGATATCCATAATACTTCACAGCGGAGAATGGGACAGAATCTACCATGCCTTTACAATTGCCTCGACGTATTCAGCCCTAGGGGAAAGTGTCAAGATCTTCCTCACATACTGGGCTATAGATTCGATTGTGAATGGAAAGATTGAGTGTGGGGATGAAAAAAAGAACCAAGTAATTGAAAAGGCTGTAGAAGCAGGAAAGATCAAGAAGCTTGAGGAGATAGTTAGGATTGGGAAGGAATTTGGCGATTTTGAAGTCATTGCATGCAGTGGGAGCATGGATCTACTCGGTTATGGAGAGAAGGATCTGCCAGAATGGATTGACAGGGTTGGCGGGCTGGCTGAACAATTGATGGGTGGAGATAAGGTAATTTTTATCTAGCTCAAAGTATTACTAGTTGTAATTTTAATTTAGGAGAAAATTATATATACTAATTGGTTGTAAAAAAGGCTCATGAAGGTGGTCGGGCTAAAGTGCAGAATATGTGGCAAAGAGTTTCCTGCTGAAGCAATTTACACTTGTGATAACTGTTTTGGTCCTCTTGAAGTGGTTTACGACTGGGAGTGGATAAAGGAGCATGCAACCAAGGAGAAAATCGAGAGGGGTCCAAAGTCGCTGTGGAGATACAAGGATTTTCTTCCTGTTGATGTTGAACCTGTGGATCTCGGTGCAGGATATACCAAGTTTGTAAAGGCAGAAAATCTTGGAAAGGTTTTGGGATTGAAAAATCTGTTTTTAATTGACGATTCTGTAAATCCCACATACTCCTTCAAGGACAGGGTTGTTAGTGTTGCTGTGACAAAGGCAAAGGAGTTTGGAATGAAGGCAGTTGGTTGCGCATCAACAGGAAATCTCGCAGGCAGCCTTTCTGCTCATGCGGCAAAGGCAAACATTCCAGCCTACATCTTTGTTCCGAAAGGCATTGAGAAAAACAAGATAATCCAAGCCCTTGTGCATGGTGCCACAGTTGTTGAGGTAGATGGGACGTATGATGATGCAAACAGGGTAGCAACTGAGGTTGCAGAGGAACATCCAGACTGGGGCTTTGTGAACATCAACCTGAGACCATACTATGCAGATGGTAGCAAGACTCTCGCATATGAGGCTGCCGAAAGGCTTGGGTGGACACTTCCTGATCAGGTTGTTGTTCCGATGGCTTCTGGAGCTTTGCTCAATGCAATTTTCAGAGGCTTCAGGGATCTTGAAAGGGTTGGATTTGTGGATGAGAAGGATGTTATTTTCAACGGATCCCAGCCCTACGGCTTGCCAATATCAAGGGCTGTGAAGTATGGAAAGAGTGTTGAGCCAGTCAAGAAGATGGATACTATCGTTCATAGCCTCGCCATAGGAAATCCCGCAGATGGAATTTTTGCTAAGGAAATTATAGAAAAGACAGGTGGATTTGCGGAAGATCCAAAGGACGAGGAGACGATAGAGGCTGTTAAGCTTCTTGCAAAAACAGAGGGAATATTCACGGAGCTTGCAGGTGGTGTTACAATTGCAGGGCTTAAAAGACTCGTTGAGGATGGAAGGATAGATAGCAGTGATGTTGTAGTGGCATATCTCACAGGAAATGGACTTAAAACGGCAGACCCTATATTAGAATATCTGAACGATACTGTGAAGATAAAGCCGAGGCTGGAGGAGTTTGAGGAGGTGATCGCTTGATAAAGGTAAAATTTCCGTCTGTTTTTGTTCAGATAACTGGGAAGAGAAGAATTGAGGTTGATGGAGTTGAGAAAGTCAGTGATCTTCTGGAGAAGCTCTTTCAGGACTTTCCAAAACTGAAGGATAGGTTGCTCAAGGATGGAGAGCTAACACCCTTTATAAACATATTCGTGAATGGGGAAGACATAAGGCATTTAAATGGTCTGGAAACAAAGCTAAGTGATGGGGATGAGGTCACATTCATCCCAGCAATTTCTGGAGGTTGATTGATGAGAGATGAACAGATAAAGAGGTATGCAAGACAGATAATAATGCCTGAAATTGGTGTGAAAGGACAAAAAAAGCTACTCGAGTCAAGGGTATTGATAGTTGGTGCTGGGGGGCTGGGAAGCCCAGCAATACAGTATCTGGCAGGTGCTGGAGTTGGTTTTTTGGGGATAGCTGATGGAGATGCTGTGGACATATCAAACCTGCAGAGGCAGACAATTCACGCAGGAAATCTTGGAATGAACAAGGCAGAGTCTGCGAAAAAGTTTGTTGAGGAGCTAAATCCCGATGTAGAAGTTGAGGTGTATCCATTTCATCTCTCCCCGGAAAACATCAGGGATATTGTGAGAGGTTATGATGTCGTTTTGGACTGCACGGACAACTTTGTTTCAAGGTTCCTGATCAATGATGCATGTGTTATTGAAGGAATACCCTTTGTCCACTCTGCAGTTCTGAGGTTTGAGGGGGAGATAATGACCATAATTCCCGGAGAATCTGCCTGCTACAGATGTGTTTTTGCTCACGCCCCTCCACCAGGAAGCGTTCCAACCTGCCAAGAGGCTGGGGTTGTTGGCGCGACAGTTGGGGTTCTCGGTACACTTCAGGCAGTTGAGGCAATAAAAATCCTCCTGAATATAGGGGAGCCCTTGAAAAACAGAATGCTGCATGTTGATCTTCTCACCATGGATTTTACCGAATTAAAGCTGAAGAAGAATCCTGAGTGTCCGGTTTGTAGCGGGAAGGTGAGAGAGATAATCCCGGAAAAGTATGCCGAGAGCTGTCAGCTATGAAGAGGATTGATCTGAGAGGTGAGGTTTGCCCCTTTACATTTGTGAAGACTAAGGTGGCTCTTGAGGAGATCGAGTCTGGGGAGATGCTTGAGGTGATATTCGATCACGAGCCAGCAGTAAGGGATGTGCCGAGGAGTGTTGAGGCAGAAGGGCATGAAGTCGTTGAAATTGAGAAGATAGGAAATGAGGAGTGGAGGATCGTGATAAGAAAGAAATAATTATTTTTTGAGTTTTTTATGTTTCAGTATATCGGTTTCCGATATATTTTTATACAGCTTTAATCAACATCTTGCGTGGAGGAAAGCAAAGGGAAGGAGAGCCAGATTAGAGGAATACTGAAACTGCTGATTATGAAGGAACTTGAAAAAAGCAGCGCATCAGGTTACGATTTGATTAAAAGGATAAGCAACATCGTTAAAAAACCTTCTCCCGGGTCTATATATCCATTGCTCAAAGAACTGACAAATTCAGGTTTTCTCAATGTAAAGATTGATGGAAACAGAAAGCTGTATTCTCTTTCAGAAAAAGGGAAATTGGTTTTGGAGGAAGCATCCAAAAGGGAGAAGGAGGCTATTCTCAAAAAAATAGAGGTTCTTGAGTCTTCAGGTATTATAACAACAGATGAGGCAGAAAAAATGCTTCACTTCATTAATTTTAAACGGGAGCTTATGATGAAGCTAGCTGAACTCAGAAACTGGAGAGAATTTATAATAGCTCTTTCAAAAGCCATCGAAAAATCGAAAGATGAGGTTGAAAGCATAATTGAGGATGCGATAAAAAAGCTCAGGGAAATTGAATGAGAGGTGATGAAATGAGGAAAACCATTTTCATTCTTGCAATGCTTCTTTTTCTTGTCAGCACTTCAAATGGATCTGAAATTAAGTTTCATGTAACATTATCAGGAAGTGGAGAGCTTCATCCTGGAGATGACAAGCCTATAACTATTCTAATCCAGAATGAGGGAAAGGTTACGGATTTCGTAATCAATGAAAACACTAGCTCAATTCTGCCCCTGCTCACAACTGCAAAGAGCTTAAGAGTTGAGCTTGATGTGGGAAATGCACCAATAACAATCCAGACACATCAACCCCTGCTTTTGGGTGATCTTCCTTCAGGAATGGTGGCAAGGGCATTATTCAGAGTTAGGGTAAGTGAGAACGCCAAGCTCGGAGATTACACCCTTAATTTAAAGCTGAGATACAACAAGGTTGAATACTCCATCCTCAATCAAACTCCTGTAATCTCATACAGAGAAGAATCCGACATAGAGAGTCTCAAGGTTAGCATTACGAAAAAGGACTATGACTTTTCAATAGTCTCCCTAAACTCCTCTCTTATTGCAGGTAAAGAAGGAAAGGTTGATGTTGTGATCAGAAATACAGGAAAGAGAGACATGTATGATGCAATTCTGATAATAAACACCACTCCGCCCATCAGCCCAAATCCAAAGGCTATGACAGCATTTCTCGGAGATTTGGAGGTTAATAGAGAGGCAAAAGCATCGTTCAAGGTTTTCGTGCTTGAAGGAGCATTGAATCAAACCTATCCAGTTTCTTTCATTCTGAAATTCAAAACGTCATCTGATCTTCCTTTAGCTTTAGCAAAATCTGCCGGGTTAAAAATTGAAGACAAAGCAACATTCACAGCCAGAGTTGTTGAGAGTCTGCTAACATCCCCTCAGACAATTTCGAGGCAGAGCACTTCTTCTCCATCAAAGCTGGGCATAGGTATGCAAACTCCTGAAAGAAGAGCTGAGGTTTCAACAATTCCCTCCAGAGGATTTGTCAGGGTAATAATCAAAAACAATGGAGAGGATGTTAGAGATGCTGAGGCAGTCCTAAAGTTCAGCAATCCCCTGATTCAGGCTGAAAACTCCCCATACATAGGCTACTTTAGGCATGGGGAGGAGAGAGATCTGCTGTTCTACATAAAATCCAGCGCTCCACCAGGCAGTTACCGGGCAACTCTATTCCTCAGATACAAGAACATGCTGGGAGATGAGGAGGTTAGCAAGCCTATATTCATAGATATTGAGGAAAAATCTGAATCACCAGTCAAAATAAAGGAGATTATCACAAGAAACATAGGCGTTGGGCTTACAGGCAGCATTGTTCTATCTATTGAAAACACACTGAACAGCGGGATAACAAATGCCGAGTTTACTGCAGTTTCTCCATCTCCCGCATTAACAATTCTGAGTCCTGTCTCATTTGTTGAGGAGATAATAGAGGGAGGTAGGAGAGAGATCAAATTCAGAATTTCGGTTTCCGATGATGCTGTCAATGGTACCTATAGAATCTATCTCATCGAGAGATACGATGTTGATGGAGCAGAGGATCTTGTTAGCATATCAAGCATCCCCATTGTAATTCAGTCCAAATTAGCGCACTTCGAACTTCTTTCCGTTAAAAGCAATCTCTATCCAGATGAAACGGGAAGCGTTGAAGTAGAGATAAGAAACTCAGGTAGCTTTGTTGCCCACGATACAGTGGTTGAGCTTGAGGTTACACCACCATTAAAGATTGCAGGTGGGGGATCTTTAGGCGGAATGTTTGGAGCTTCAAATGCAGGCAAGTATTTTGTTGGAACTCTCAAGCCCGGAGGAAGGGCTATAGCCAAATTTAGGCTGGATGTTGACAAAGAAGCCGGAGCTGGAAGCTATCCTGTAACAATTAAAGTCAAATACTACGATAGCGATGGTTATCTCCACACATCAAATCCAATAACAGCCTCAGTTGTGGTAAAGGAGAAATCCATGATAACACCAGTAACCCTTACTGCGATCTTTCTGGCATTAATTGCAATACTTGCAGGAATTAAATTTGCAAGAAACAGAAAAAGGAAGATGGAGAGATGAAATCTGGATGGCTTGCCCTTATTCCTGTTGGACTTGGACTTTTTATGGTTCTGCTTGACGTGAGTGTTTTAAATGTTGCACTTCCAAGAATAGCAGAGGACTTCCATGCAAGGATGTCAGATGTCCAGTGGATTTTGAACGCCTACACCCTCACAATGGTTGTTCTTCTGGTTTTTGCTGGAAGAGCTGGAGACATGGTTAGAAGGGATCATTACTTTATGGCTGGGATGGTTTTCTTTACAATAAGCAGTTTCCTTTGTGCCCAGTCATGGAGCATAGGATCACTTATAGCCTTCAGAGCACTGCAAGCAGTTGGAGGAGCGATGCTTAGCGGTAACACCTTGGCAATAATAACAGAGCTCTTTCCTCCTGGAAAGCGAGGAATGGCAATGGGCTTGAATTCTATACTGATCGCCTCAAGTTTCACCCTTGGACCCATTATTGGGGGTTGGTTAACAACCCATCTAAGCTGGCACTGGGTTTTCTACCTTAACGTTCCTGTTGGCATCACCTCCTTAACCTTGGCATACCTTCTTCTTCCACCCCTTGGAGCGAAAGAAAAGATGCCATTAGACATAGCAGGAACGCTACTTCTCGCCGTTGGACTCGGATCACTCACGCTCGGAATAATAAAGGGGCAGGACTGGGGCTGGTGGGATCAAAAAACTCTAGCCAGTTTTATTATTGCAATTCCATATCTTTTCGCATTCTCCATGAGGGAGCTAAGCCACAGCTATCCAATTCTCGATCTCAGCCTCTTTAAAATCAGAAATTTTTCTGTAGGTGTTCTGTCCCTTTCCATCCTCTTTTTTGGAATGTCGGCTTCAATTTTTCTCCTTCCGTACTTCTTGCAGGGAATAAAATCTCTTACAGCTGAAGAATCTGGTTACTGGATGCTAGCCCTTCCTTTAATGAACACAATCATATCTCCTCTAGCTGGTAGGCTGAGCGACAGAATGAATCCGAAGTATCTTATGGGCATTGGTCCCTTGTTTTTCGCACTCGGTCTTTACAGCCTTACAAGCATCGAGGAGAGCATTACAATTTGGGAATTCTTTCTGAAGCTGATACCAATGGGAATAGGCATGGGAATCCTCATGTCTCCGTCCTTCAATGTAATCATGGCATCTGTTCCTCAGGAAAAGGTTGGGATGGCTAACGGCACAATAAGATCCATAAACACTTTAGCCCAATCAATGGGTGTTGCTGTTGGGGGGGTTTTGCTAACAAACAGGATGAAGAGCTGGATCCCGGGGTATGGAAATCAGATCCCTGATCCTGGAACGATGAACTTGCTCAGAATTCTTTCGAAAAGTAATCCGATGCCCCTAATTGGAATGATAGAAGGTTTTATTGACAGCATGCATTACGTGTTCTCCATAGTCATGTGGTTCCCGTTTATAAGCTCGATAATAATAGTGCTTTTCCTTAGTAGCGAGGAGCATTTGAGGATGATGAGGCAGGTTAGATTGAAGGATAATTACCCTTCAAAATCAAGCTAAGAATTTTGTAATGCTATAAAAAAGAGCCGCCGGCGGGATTTGAACCCGCGACCTGGTGATTACGAGTCACCCGCTCCTCCAGCTGAGCTACGGCGGCTCAATAACCCTTACCAAACCTATAGTTGCACACACCACAAAACAAACCCTCGGTTGTTGTGAGGAAGTATGCAGTGTTCCCGCACACAGGACACTTTTTTGACCCAAGCATCATGTCTTCAAATCACCCTTTCTCCTCACATACTCCACAAGACCTCCAGAATTCAGTATCTCTATCATTATCTTCGGCAATGGCTTCGATGTTATTTCCAAACCTGCAGTTTTGTCCTTAATAATTCCAGTTGAGAGGTCAACCTCAATTCTGTCTCCCTCTCTGATTTTCTCTGTATCGGCAATTAAAACTGGCAGACCAACGTTTATTGCGTTTCTGTAAAATATTCTTGCAAAGGATTTCGCTATTACTGCAGAAATACCAGCAACCTTCAATGCGAGAGGTGCATGCTCCCTACTGCTGCCCATACCAAAGTTTTTCCCTGCAACTATGAAGTCTCCCTTCTTCATTTTCTTTGGGAAATCAGGATCCGCATCCTCCATAACATGCTTTGCCAGCTCTTTTATATTGCTCCTCAAATGATAGTACCTTCCTGGAGTTATGTGATCTGTTGAAATGTTATCTCCAAATTTCCATGCATTTCCTTTGAGTATCATTACAAAAGCAGTGGGATGACTGTTTTTAACCTTTATTATATTTTCCATCTCTCCAGAGTAAAATAAATTTAAATAATTTGGAGTCAGTATCTGTCAGGGTGCAGGCTCATGTCAGCAACTGTTGTTGTAGGTGGTTTCTGGGGTGATGAGGGTAAAGGCAAGATAATCGCCCACCTCGCTTATTCAGACAAGCCAAGAATAATTGTAAGAGGTGGTGTTGGTCCTAACGCTGGACATACAGTTGAGTTCAACGGAAAGAAGTATGGTGTCAGAATGCTCCCTTCTGGTTTTGTCTACAGTGATGCAAGATTGCTGATAGGTGCGGGAGTCCTTGTTAACCCCAGTGTTTTAATAGAGGAGATCAGGAGCTTGAGAGTTGAAGAAAGAGTTGGTGTAGACTTTAGGTGTGCGATCATTGAAAGCAAGCATATTGAGGCAGACAAAACCTCAGCTCATCTTTCAGAGAAGATCGGATCGACAGGAACTGGATGCGGTCCAGCAAATGCCGATAGAGTTTTGAGAGTGGCAAAGCAGGCAAGGGATGTTGCTGAGCTTCAGCCATTTTTGACTGATGTTCCACTAGAAATAAATTCGGCTATTGATGAAGGAGATCTCGTTCTCGTTGAGGGAACTCAAGGATTTGCACTGAGCCTTTATTATGGAAGCTACCCATATGTCACATCAAAAGACACCTCAGCCTCTCAAATGCTTGCAGACGTTGGGATAGGTCCTACAAAGGTGGAGGATGTGATTGTCGTTTTTAAGACCTTTCCAACAAGGGTTGGAGCTGGACCCTTTCCAACAGAGATGAGTCAAGAGGAGGCTGAAAGGCTTGGAATAATAGAGTTTGGAACCGTAACGGGAAGAAGGAGAAGAATCGGGTGGTGGGATGGAAAGCTTGCCAGATATTCTGCGATGGTTAATGGTGCCACACAGATAGCAATAACTGGGATTGACAAGCTTGACAAGGAGTGCTATGGTGTTAAGGAGTGGGAAAAGCTTACGCCCAAAGCAAAAGAGTTTGTTGAGAGGGTTGAAGATGATACCAGAGTGCCCGTAACTCTGGTTTCAACAGGTCCTTCCATCGAACAAATCATCGATCTGAGGGAAGAGAAACTCTAGAATAAGGCTATCTCTTTATTACCTCTGGAACTTCATGACATTTACCGCAAAAAACATCTACATCATGGCATTTTGAGCATAGATTCTTGTGTATTTCTGGTTGCTCAGTAAACGCAAGCTGGTGAATTCCCTTAGCCATCGCATTAACAGTTGGAGGATCATGGCACTGATCGCAAGTTCCAATGCCATGCAACTCTTCTTCAACTTTTGTCTCTGTTGGTGTGGGTGAGGGTGTAGGGGTTGCAGTTTGAGTAGGAGTAGATATGGGAGTTGGTGTTGGCTTTGGCTTTTCCTGCTGCGCACATCCGGCAAAAACTACAATTGCTGTGATGAGAAAGAGGAAAATAGCCGCTTTAATCCTTCTCATGCACCAGGATTTTTAGGGTTTGGTATATAAGTTTTTGTATGTCATATTGCAAATCAAAAAGTTTAATAGATGAGGAAAAATTGGTGATGCGTTATGAAAAAGGATTTACTGGATATTTTGGCATGTCCGGTTTGCAAGGGCGATTTAGAGGTAAAGGTTGAAAAGGAGGATGAAGTGGAGATAATTGAGGGAAAGCTCGTATGCGTGAAATGCAGTATAGAATATCCCATAGAGGATGGAATTCCAAATCTGCTTCCCCCTGATCTGAGGGAAGGGACATGAAGTTCATAATAGTTACCGGGGGTGTTATGAGTGGACTTGGTAAAGGCATTACTGCTGCAAGCATAGGCAGGATTCTGGTTGACATGGGTTACAGGGTGGTGCCGATAAAGATTGACCCATACATAAACATCGATGCAGGAACTATGAATCCGTTTCAGCACGGAGAAGTTTATGTTTTAAAGGATGGAACGGAAGTGGATCTGGATTTAGGTCACTATGAGAGATTCATCGGAATTGAGCTGACAGGTGAGCACAACATCACAACTGGGAAGATTTACAAGAATGTCATTGAAAAGGAGAGAAATGGAGATTATCTTGGGCAGACTGTCCAAATAATTCCGCACATCACAGATGAGATAAAAAGATGGATAAGGGATGTTGCAAGAAGCAAAGATGCTGACATATGTCTTGTTGAGGTTGGGGGCACGGTTGGAGACATAGAGAGCATGCCGTTTCTTGAGGCGATAAGGCAGATGCACAATGAGGAAAGAGCCGAGGATTTTCTCCTTGTCCATGTAACTCTAGTCCCATTGGACAGCGGTGGTGAACAGAAAACAAAGCCAACACAGCATAGCGTTAAAGAGTTGAGAAGTCTTGGCTTGCATCCAGATGTCATTGTGGGGAGGTGCAAGGAAGAACTCGAGAGCTCCACAAAGAAAAAGATATCCCTGTTTTGTGATGTTCCGGTGGAGGCTGTGATAAGTGCAAAAGATGCTGACGACATATACGAGGTACCGATTTTGTTCAAAAAAGAAAATTTGGACAAGTATCTGGCAAAGAAGCTGAATCTTGAAAACAAAGCAAATTCTAGCAAGTGGGATGAGATTGTCAGCAGACTGAAAAATGCAAGGAATGAGGTATCAATAGCGATAGTTGGAAAGTACATGGATGTGAGAGATGCTTACATAAGCATAAGGGAAGCCCTGAAGATTGCAGGAATTTACAACGATGCAAGGGTAGTTCCAATATGGGTTGACAGCGAGGAATTTGAAAGGTTCGATGAAATGGAGATAGATGCAGATGGGATTCTTGTGCCAGGAGGCTTTGGACAAAGAGGGATTGAGGGGAAAATAAGGGCTATAACCTACGCAAGAGAGAACGACATTCCGTTTCTGGGGATATGCCTGGGCTTTCAGCTCTCCGTGATTGAGTTTGCAAGAAACGTTTTGGGGTATGACGATGCGAACAGCACCGAATTTGGAGAAACTGAACATCCGGTTATCGATCTCCTCCCGGAGCAGAGAGGGATTGAGCAGAAGGGAGGTACTATGAGGCTTGGAGAGATAGAGATAATTATCAAACCAAACACAATAGCCCATTCTCTGTACAAAGCAAGCAGAGTTTATGAGAGGCACAGACACAGATATGAAGTCAATCCGAGATACATATCTGAATTTGAGAACAGCGGATTAATTTTCTCGGGATACTCTCAGGATGGAAAGAGAATGGAAATACTTGAACTTCCAGAAAACAGGTTCTTCTTTGCAACGCAGTTCCATCCAGAATTCAAGGCTAAACCGTTCTCACCTTCTCCACCATTCCTCGGATTGGTAAAGGCAGCTTTAGAATACAGGAGGGAGGTTTATGGTTGATGTTGAAAAGTTTGTTGAAAGGGCAGTGGAGGAGATAAAAACAAAGGTTGGGAATGGAAGGGCGATAATTGCACTTTCTGGTGGTGTTGATAGCTCAGTTTGCACGGTTCTTGCCCACAAGGCATTGGGTTCAAGATTAATCCCGGTTTTTGTAGATACCGGGCTGATGAGAGCTGGAGAGCCAGAAAGGGTAAGGGAGGTATTTGGCGAGATGGGATTGAGATTTATTGATGCAAGGGATGAGTTTTTCAAAGCCTTGAAAGGGGTTACAGATCCGGAGGAGAAGAGGAAGGTTATAGGTGAGCTTTTTGTTAGAATATTCGAGAGGGTTGCCCAAGAGGAGAAGGCTGACTATCTCATTCAGGGTACAATTTATCCAGACATAATTGAGAGTCATGGCGGGATTAAGAGTCACCACAATGTCGGTGGCTTTCCAACACAGTACAGCTTCAAGGGAGTGGTTGAGCCTTTAAGAGAGCTGTATAAAG
>WAJY01000038.1 GCA_015523645.1 Geoglobus sp.
CATATCCTTTCCAACACCCTGACAATCTGATCCTTTCTGAGCCTCCTGAAAACTATGAACTCTGTCCTGTTTCTGAGTTCGGTTGACAAGGCATAGGGATCGTTGGCAATCAAGATTATTGGTTGAGGAGGCATTCTTCTCACAATTCTGAGTAAAGCAGACTCCCCGCCAAAATCTTCTTTCTTGTGTATGTTGTCAACTTCATCGAGTATTATAACCTTGAGTCTCCCCTCCCTTGAGCTTAAAAACTCCCCATCATCGCTGATGGTTTCATTGTATGCCCCTTCACCAACAATTCTATTTATGATTTCAAAGCTTCTCTGATCGCTTGCATTAAGCTCAACAGCCTCCCATCCCATGCTGTTTGCAATAGCCAAAGCTAGCGATGTCTTTCCAACCCCTGGAGGACCTGCAAGAAGTAGGGGTTTCTGTCTGATCCCCTTTTTCCATTTTTCGCACCACTCTGTAACCTTCTCAATTATCTTCCTCTCTCCCACAATCTCTTCCATGCGCTTTGGTCTGTATTTTTCCACCCACAACATTTCAGATAAGTTTTTCTTGAAAAGATATTATATTTTTGCCTCTCTTGTTTCAGTTAACTATTTATACAATAATTGAACAATTGTTCAATAATGGTAACAAGAAAGAACGTGCCTGTATGCAAGGATGTGAAGGATGGTGATGTTGAGGAAGTTCTTTCAAAAATGCCTACAGATGAGAAAATAGTTGAACTTGCCGAATTTCTTGAAGCTTTTGCTGATTCATCAAGAATAAAGATTCTCCTGGCTCTCTCAGAAAACGAACTCTGCACATGTGACATCTCGGCAATAACAAATCTCTCAGTCTCTGCGGTCTCCCATCAGCTCAGAATTCTCAGGGATAAAAAGCTTGTAAGATACAGAAAAAAGGGGCGGAATGTCTATTACAGCCTTGATGATGAGCATGTTGCAGACATCCTTACCATAGCCCAGCATCACATAGCCGAGAGAGGAAGGTGAGGCGATGTCAAGGCTTTCGCAGTCATGTGAGAGTTGTGAGATAAAGCAAGATGAGACTTCTGACAAAGGGGAGGAGGTAAAGGGAGAAATTTTTGAAAAAAGAGTCCTTCTCCTCATACTTCTCTCTATTGTTCTCCTTGTCATAGGGATTGCATTTCAGAAAAATCTTCATGAGAATCCAGTTGCTGAATACGGCATTTTTCTGACAGCTTATTTGCTTTCAGGCACAAGCATTTTGCGAAAGGCTTTCAGAAACATGAGAGGTGGAAGGGTTTTTGATGAAAATTTTTTAATGAGCATTGCAACTTTGGGGGCTATTGCAATACATCAGATGCCTGAGGCTGTAGCTGTGATGGTTTTTTTCAGGACTGGAGAGTTTTTGCAGGATATGGCTGTTGATAGATCTAGAAAGTCCATAAAATCGCTGCTTGAAATAAAACCGGAGTTTGTAAATCTGAAAAGGGGGAGCAGAGTTCAAAGAGTGAATCCAAGGGATGTTGAAGTGGGCAGCTTGATAATTGTCAAGCCCGGAGAAAAGATACCTCTAGATGGAGTAATTGTTGAAGGAAAAGCCACGCTTAACACCTCCGTTTTGACCGGCGAATCAAAGCCAAAGTCTGTCAGCGTTGGTGATGAAGTTCTTTCAGGAATGGTGAATCTGGATGGGCTTCTTACAATAAGAGTTGTAAGGAACTTTGAAAACTCCGCAATTTCAAAAATTCTTAAGCTTGTTGAGGAGGCTGGAAGCAGGAAGGCTAAGGCTGAAAAATTCATAACGAGATTTGCAAAATACTACACCCCAGCCGTAATACTTCTGTCACTTTCAATAGCTGTGATACCTCCCATTATTCTAAAAACCCCTTTTTCTCCCTGGATTTACAGAGCTTTGGTTCTGCTAGTAATTTCATGCCCCTGTGCCTTGGTTTTGTCAATTCCTCTGAGCTACTTCACCTCAATAGGAAAATCGGCAAGAGAGGGGATACTTGTAAAGGGAGCAAATTTCATAGACAGTCTTTTATCGGCAAGAATCGTTGCATTTGACAAAACAGGAACCCTGACAAAGGGAGAATTCAGAGTTTCAGGTATTTTTCCGAAAAATGATTTTAGCAAAGATGAGCTTCTAGAAATCACTGCACTTGTGGAAGAGAACTCGAACCATCCAATAGCAAAATCTATTGTGGATGCATACAGAGCAACTAACCCTGAATTCAGGGATGAGAATTTAAAGGTTGAGAGTTATGTTGAGATTGCGGGAAGGGGACTCAAGGCAAGGGTAAATGGTCTAACAGTTGTTGTGGGGAACGATGCATTCATGCACGATGAGAAAATTGAGCATGAGGTGTGTGTAAGTGAGAGCACAGCCGTGCATGTTGCAGTTAATGGAAGATACGCAGGTTACATTGTAGTTGAGGATGAAGTAAAAGAGGATTCAAGTAAGGCATTAGCAGAGATCAAGAAGCTTGGATACAGAACTGTGATGATTACAGGAGACAGTGATGTCATTGCAAGGAAAGTAGCTGAAATTGTCGGTGTTGATGAATTCTTTGCAGAGCTCTTGCCTGAAGACAAGGTTAAGGTGATAGAAAGATTGCAAAAAAGCGATGGAGTCGTTTTTGTAGGAGACGGAATAAACGATGCTCCAGTTATTGCAAGAGCGGATGTGGGCATGGCTATGGGCGCTCTTGGAAGTGATGTAGCAATAGAAGTGGCTGATATGGTTATAATGGATGACAAGCCATCAAAAGTTCCTCTCGCAATTAAAATAGCAAGAAAAACCCAGAGAATTGTCTGGCAGAACATTTCTCTCGCTTTGCTGATAAAGGGAGCCTTTATAACCCTTGGATCTTTTGGACTTGCATCCATGTGGGAGGCTGTTGTTGCCGACGTAGGTGTGACTCTTTTAGCTGTGGCTAATGCCATGAGGCTTTTTAGATAGAGATTTAAAAATGCGGGGGGAGGGATTTGAACCCTCGAACCCCTACGGGAGTGGATCTTGAGTCCACCGCCTTTGGCCTGGCTCGGCAACCCCCGCACCTTACAAAATTTTGTATTAGCAAATACTATCTCTCTATCCAATTAATTCGGTCTGAATTTGGTATATGAATATTATGGTGAAATTTCAGGGAAGTGCTTTATTATCTGCTATGCATTATCAAGAAGAACAACTTTGCTGGAAAGCTGAAATGCAAGCACAAACAGAAAAACTTATTATATTGCAATCTTAGAATCTACATGTGAATTCAAAATACAGAGAACGCGGTGTTTCCCACACATTCGGAGTCCTCCTTCTGATCTCAATTGCTGTGATTCTTTCTGTGATTGTTGCCTTTTATCCCACTGAAGTTAATTTAAGCATACCGAAGTTCTCGGTTCTCAGCGTTCATGGAAAAATAGTTCCGCACAAGACAGGAATGGCAAAGAAATCCCAGATAATAAGAATTGAGAAGACTGGTGGTGAGGCTAGAGATGTTAGCGAGCTTTTGATCAGTGTGGAGATCTTGAGAGATGGTAGGATTTTAAAAAGAGAGTCATGCAAGGGTTTTCCTGTTTCCACGTTTAAAGATGCCATTTGCAGTGGTGATGACATAATAGACAAGTCTGTCGGATATAACACACTTGGTGAGCTAAGCAAAAAGAGCGATGGAATTTTTGAGGTTGGAGAATTCATCGGATTCAGAGTCAAGAAAAGCGGTATTCAGCTTAGAAATGGTGATGTGATCCATGTAAAAGTCATAGACACTCAAAGCAAATTTTTGATTGCAGAGTTGAGGGAGATTGTTGAAGGCTAGTCACACGAATCAGTTAAGTTTTTTATAGCCGCATGAGATATTCATCCAATGAAAAATGAGGATCTTGCAGCAATAATTCTTGGAGGGGCTTTCATTGCAATCTCATTCACCCTAGCTCCTTCAGCTCACCACCACATGATGATGGGGAGCTACTATCTTGGCATTTTGCCTTCAGCATTAGCAATAGTCGGACTTCTGCTGATATTCATCCCAATAATAAAGTCTGGGGTGTTGGAAAGCAAGTTTGAGAAAGAAGGCGAGAGGAATAGCAGGGAAAAAGAATTGCAACTCATTCGAGAAAAATCATTGAGCAAGAATGATAAAAAGGAGGTTGTTGAAAGGGTGTTGGAGGAGGATGAGAGAACCGTTTTCAGAATCGTGGCAGAGAACGAGGGTATTACCCAAGACTCCCTACACTTCCGCACTGGCTTTTCTCAATCAAAGATCTCGATGGTTGTTAAAAAGCTTGAAGAAAAGAACCTCATTTACAGAGAGAGATTTGGAAAGACATTCAAAATATACCTTAGCGACTGGCTCAAGGAGGAAGGTAACTGATTCTGATGGAAAAACTTTAAAAATTTGGCTGAACCTTTTAATTTGGTGGTTTCAGTGAACAGAGAATTGGAAATTCTGAAAATACTTGAGAAAAACTCAAGAATTTCTAACAGAGAGATAGCAGAGATGCTGAACATAAGTCAGGAGGAGGTTGAGGAAATTATAAAAAAGCTGGAGGACGATGGAGTGATTCTTAGGTACAAAACTCTGATAAACTGGGAGAAAGCTGGAATTGAGGAGGTTTACGCGATCATTGATGTCAGGGTGAACCTCACAAGGGAGAAGGGTTATGATGACATTGCAAAGAGAATTGCCAAGTTTCCTGAGGTTCATGCTGTCAGACTTGTCAGCGGTGACTATGACTTTCAGGTTGTGGTAAAGGGGAGATCGTTGAAGGACATATCCTTCTTCATAGCAGAGAAAATTTCAACAATTCCTGAGGTTAGAGATACCGTTACCCACTTTCTCCTGAGAACCTACAAGGAGGAGGGTGAGTTGCTGTTCAAGGATGAGGAGGACAGGAGGCTTGCAATTGTCCCGTGAATTGCTAAACAGGAAGGTTAAGGATCTGAAGCCATCTGGCATAAGGAGATTTTTTGATCTAATAATCGGGAGAGAGGACGTTATCAGCCTTGGTGTTGGCGAACCTGATTTTTCAGTTCCATGGAGAATAAGAGAGGAGATGATATACAGCCTTGAAAAGGGGATAACCTCCTACACCTCAAACTACGGGCTTTTGGAGTTGAGAGAAGCAATTGCAGAATACTACAAAAAATTCGGGGTGGAGACTGGCTATGAGAACGTTCTTATAACAACGGGTGTGAGTGAGGGGATAGATCTTGCTCTCAGAGCTTTGATTAATCCTGGAGAGGCTGTTATAGTTCCGGAGCCAACATACGTATCATACAAGCCTCTTGCCCATCTTGCTGGAGGTAGGGTTATTACTGTCCCAACTTTGCCCGACTTCAAGTTAAGATATGAGG
>WAJY01000039.1 GCA_015523645.1 Geoglobus sp.
ATGAAAAGATGAATGATATCGATTCTGTTGTTTCGGAGATATCATCAAAGTTGGAAACCACACCAACACCGGAAAAAACGCAGACACCACCTCCTGAAAAAACACCGGAAAGCACACCAGTTTCAGAAAGAATCTCGGGATTTTTCTCAGGAATTTCCAGTTGGTTCTCCCAAAACAGCAGACTTGTTCTGATGGCTGCTGGTGCACTTCTAGTTATCGGATTGGGAGGATATGCTGGATACAGAGGTTTCAAGAGCTACATTAGAAGAAGAAAGTGGGATGAACTCAAGTAAAAAATTGTTCCTTTCCACAAGTTTTACAACAAACCTGTTTATTTCATAAAGCGGAGAACCATATCTTCTTTCGAGTCTTGAAACATCTTTCTGCGCTTTACAATTTCCCTCACAATTTCAATGAAATCTTGCGGATTTTCTTCTCCAATTTTTTTAAAGTAATTTAAAACAGCCTTTTTCCAGTCGAAGTTGTTTTTTGCAATCTCCCTGATTATGTAGGGTATTTCAAGATCTTGAATGGTAATAATTCTCATTCCCCATGACAGAGAATCTTTTTGAGATGAAACTGGAAAAGCGAGCTTTTCAGACTCGAAAAACAAGAGAAGTTCCTCATCAAGTTCTTTTTCTGGAATAATCCCAGACTCAGCATATCTCTCAAGCAGTCTTAGACCCTTAACAGCAATAGCATCATATCAATCCATTTTTATTAGAGCGCCGTATGGGCATACCTCAACACACTTATAGCATTCTGAGCATTTTTCGGGATCTATTCTGACAACCTTTCCGCCCTCCCTTATTATCGCATCTGTAGGGCACACCTGAGAGCACTTGCCACATCCCTGACAACCGAGAATTGCCGGAGGCATCGCTCACTCCCCGTATTTCCTCATGAACTCTTCAATGGCATCAACAACCTTGGCATACCAAGCATCAAGCACTTTTTTCATCTGCTCTCCAACTTCATGTGGGCTTACTGCTTTGTAGGTGTAGAAGTATCCACCACCTCTCAGCAGTTTTTTCTCCCTTATCACTATGCCTGCGAGCATGAGTTTTTGGAGGGATTTGTAGATTGCGTTTTCGCTCTTTCCAGAAATTGTGCTTATCTCTTCTATCTTCTTCTCTCCCTTCGATAGAAGTATCCTGTATATCTCCACGTCACTCTCATTCACACCAAAAAAGCACTCAAGAACGTTATCGCAGTTCAGTGTTGATATGGAATCTTTGATCGTTTTCATAAATCCTCACCAACTTTTCCCCAATGTTGGAGGCATTCTGAGCTAACCTTAAAAGCCCTCCAGGGTCTCTTGCTATCTGAAGATTTCTATAAAAATTTTCAGAAGGTATTTCCCTTTCATAGTGCATCTCAGCAAGACATCAAGCCTGTATCTTTTCAAGAGCTTTCTCTATCTCTTTCCTAACAACACTTTCAGGCATCGCTCCAACGAAGCTGTTCACGACCTCACCTTTATAGAACATCATAACTGTTGGAATGCTGAATATTCCGTATTTCATTGCTATGTTTGGATTCTCATCGGTGTTGAGCTTTGCGAACTCAACTTCCTTAAACTCCTTTTCGAGCCTTTCAAGTATTGGTGTGAGCATTCTGCATGGCATGCACCACTCAGCCCAGAAGTCCACAAGAACGAGCTTTTCCCTGTTTATTTCTTCATTGAAGTTTTTCTCATTCAGTTCCTTCACCAAATCACCTCCTTTTTAGTTGTACTTGTATCTTTCAACAATTCTCCTCAGCTCACCCATTCTTGGCACTCCAAGGAGAACTTCTCTGTCGTTTATAATTATTGCTGGAACTCCTGAAATGCCAAACCTCATAGCCTCTCTCAGCCCCTCATCTGTCGTTACGCTTAGCTCAAGTGCAATAACATCCCTCTCCTCTTCTGCAAGCTGTTTAACAACCTCCCTCGCTTTTGGACAGTAGGGGCAAGTTGGAGATGTTAACAGCTTTAGGGTTATCATCTTCACATCACCTCAGATAATTGTATTAATTTGGAATATATAAGTTATTAGTGGTTTTGACAAAAACGTTAAAAACTGATTATGCATTACCCTTGCTAACCTCTCTCATAATCTTAATCTCTCTCAGCAGTCTGTGAAGCTCGCCTGTTTTTGCAAGTTTGTGAATTAAATAGGAGAATGGAAGGTTTATTGCAAGTATGAAGGCTGGAATAAACCAGTAACTGTTTGTGCTAAAAAGAAAGATTAGATGAACTGCAAGAACTAGGTATTCAAGAAATATTGCTCCAGAGAAAAGAACTACTCTGTCCAAAGGCTCTGCTTTGAGATAGCTTTTATAGTTCATCTTAACTCCGAATTCAAAGGGAGTGTACTTGTAAAAGCCATCCACATCTATTCCGCTAATAATTGACCCTATGCACCTCCCAACTAGAAATGAGGTGTAGAGGACAGCAATTTCGCTTCCAAGAATGAAAATTGCCTTTATCAATCCATTTTCCATTTTGAGAGACACATAGAAAAACAGAAGGTTGAAAAGAAAGAAAAGCATTGAAAAAAGAGCAAACCCTTCTCTGAATCCCATAACTGTTTCTTTCTCAAACAGCTCATCCCTTATACGGCTTATTTTATTTATGATGACATCCTCATGGATCTTTTTTCTCTTAACATCTCCGACAAGCTTCCAGAAGTCCTTTCTGATGTTCTCTCCAGCTTCAAGTCTTCTCTCAATTTCGTTGATTTTTTGCAGGAGTTCCACAATGAAAATCTTGATTAGCTAGAGATAAATGTTTTTAGTTGATAATCCAAGACAATAGACAAATTATAGTAATTGTTATATACTATGTATTGGTTTTTTAATCTAATTAACTTTCCTAGGTGGTGGGTATGGGTAAGAGGTTATTTATTAAATTGCCGATCGGACTTGCAATACTAATAATGTTGATTACTGCAATTGGAAACACTATCCTTCTTACATCGACAATGTATGTGGATGATGACGGCTACTGTAATGGAAATGTTCCATGCTTCAAAAAAATTCAGTGGGCAATAAACAATGCGAGCGATGGAAATATTATAATCGTTTATAATGGAACTTACAAGGAAAATGTCGTTATAGATAAAGAGATAACTTTAAAATCAGCCTCAACTCCAGTTATAGATGGCAATCAAGCTGGTCCTTGTATTACGATAAATGGGGATAATATTACAATAGATGGCTTTGAACTGCTCAATTGTACGTACGGAATATACGCCAATCCGAGTGGAGTAGATAACGTTACCATCAAGAATAACAGAATTCATGATATTGTGAATACAACTGGCTATGATGGAGTTGGCATACTCTTTTGGACAAACATAGACGGAGTGGATTTTGATGATATAAAGATTTTGAACAATACAATCTACAACAACGGCAGACAGGGAATATTTCTTGGCTCTATGGCATCTTCACCAGGAATCTCTGATGGAAACATAATCTCTGGAAATGCAATTTACAATAATGGAAATGATCCATCTCCAATAGATCAGTATGGCATCCAGTTATCTTATGCGGATTATAACACAATTATAAATAATGATATCTATGGACATGACGACTGGTACTTTGCTTGTGGAATATACCTTATGGCATCATACAACAACACAATTCTGTACAATAATATTCACAACAATTTATATGGCATTGCTCAATGGGCTTGGAATAGGACTTCGATTGGAGGTAATACCATAAATTACAACAACTTCTACAACAACACCGCATGGGGTGTGCGCAATTTTGATGCGACGATTGTGAATGCTACATCTAATTGGTGGGGGAATCTAACTGGGCCGTATCATCCGACATTGAATCCTGATGGGCAGGGAGATGATGTTAGTGATAATGTATTGTTTGCACCTTGGCTTGATGCACCTTATCCGGGAGGACAACTATATACAGACGTCTTCATAGATGAAAACGGGAATGGAGTATGGGATGCTGGAGAACCGGCTTTTAATTCGATACAGGATGCAATAAACAATTCAGCACCATACAGTACAATCAAGATCAATCCGGGATTGTATTCGAGTATTGTAATAAATAAACCGCTAAGGATTGTTGGTGATCCAAGCATAGATGCAAACGGTGGCATTGGAATATGGGTGAAAGCAAGCGATGTGCTGATAGAGAACATGATCGTATTCAATGGTTCCAAAGGTGTATATGTGTATAATAATACCACCACATTGCAAAATGTTACAATAAGAAACTGCACAGCAAAACAAAATGACATTGGCATCTTTTTGAATGTAACTAAATACAGCAAGCTGGTAAACAACAACATAACTCTAAACAATCTCACAGGTCTGTATCTTCTCGGGTCCGCATATAACGACATCATAAACAACAGCATTTCGTACAATAACAGAGATAGAGTTAGCGAGGCAGGTATACGCTTACAAAACTCGAATAACAACACATTCTCAGGGAATCAAGTGTTTAATAATTCGAAATATGGAGTTTGGTTAAATCACAGTAACTTCAACGAATTCATCGGGAATGACATAGTCTACAACTGTGGAGAAGAGATCGGTGTTTATCTGCTTAATAGCAACTCAAACAGCTTCATTTCAAATAACGTATCCCGTAATACTGGAATTGGAATCTACATATACGACTCGGATTACAACAGATTTGTTAAAAATAATATAAATGAGAATGGAGTTGATGGAATTTCATTAGGTTATTTTGCAAACAATAATGTGATAACAGGAAATGACATCAATTCTAATGGGAGGTATGGAATTCATTTATTCAAATCCAACGACACAACGATAATGGACAATACAATAATAAATAATGTTCACGGAATATATAATTACCGTTCATCATACAACACGATTGAGAGAAACTTGATAGAAGATAACAATATTTTTGACACGGGAATCCACATAGATTCTGGCTCAAACAATGAAATACACTACAACTGCCTCATAAATAATGAGCCTCAAGCTTATGATGACGGAGCGAACAATAACTGGGATAGAAACTACTGGAATCCTCCTCCATCAGCAGATTATACAATTTTGGGAAGTGCTGGAAGCAGAGATAATGATCCATTGCAAAGTTGCCCCTTCTTTCCATCAAAAGTCCCTGCAGTATCCATCCAAGGCTTTTTCGCTTTGGCTGGACTGATAGCACTTGTTGCGATGCTGATGTTGAGGAGAAGATGAAATTTTAGTTATATTTCATTTTATTTTAAATTAAAGATTTCAACTCGTATAAAGAAAATATAGAAAAGACAAATGTTTTAAAAACTCCCAGTAGATGCACCGGCAAAATAACACCTCCA
>WAJY01000040.1 GCA_015523645.1 Geoglobus sp.
TCAATGAGCAATCTGCCAGAATCTTTCAAAAAAGGGTGCCTGCATCCGATTATGTCAAACTTACCTTCAAACTTTTCTTTACACATCTCATCAAAAATTCTCGCATCCTTTATTTTCTCAAGATCCCTTTTTCTAACTTTTCCTTCACATGTGCAGAGAGCTATATTCATTGTTTTTCAATCTGAAAAATTTGCAATAAAAGTTTTGTGTTCAGCATTTTAGTGAACTTTATGAGAAAGAGCCTTAGACTTAAAAAATTGTTGGTGTAACAATATGGGTTTTTAAAGGGTCCAAGGCGTTTCAGCCATCTTTCAAAGGTCACTCAGCTTGACGGAGGGAACCTGAGATTTCATATAAAAAAACTGATGGATGCTGGAATGGTAATTCAGTACAGGAGAGGAGGGGAGTACATGCTCACGGAAGATGGAAGAGCGTTTTTCGAAAGATTCATAGCCTTACTGTGTGGAATTTGATGCCTGATATTTCTTGACGAGTTGGGCTGGTAAACGTGATCGGGCATGACCTCCTGCTCGTGAAGGGTTATCCTCTTCATAGGGTTGTTCTAAGTATTCGGCAACTTCACCCATTAATACTGGCCTTCGATATTTTGTTGACTATACGAAGTGATAATTAACATTGTATACACATCCTCTGGCAGAAATCCAGTGTTCTTGCCAATGTAGATGTGAGTCCAATCTCAACATAAAGAATTTATACCTATAGAGCAAATATTCGAAAAGATGGCTCAAACTTTTGAGTTGATTGTAGATAAAATTGTGGAAAATCTGAGAGAATACATTACCCCCCCCGAGAGATACCTGAGTAGAGAACTGCTTCGACTTATTGTTTTCTCAATTCATAAAACCCTTGGAGAGCAAGGGAAGGTAACTGGAGAAGATCTCTACCATGTAGGGAAAAACACCGGCCTGTGGATTTCAAAGCTTGCATCAGGCGGGGACTTTATTCACAGTTTAAAAGAGCTCGTTGAGTTTTCAAATAAACTCGGAGTTGGAGAAATTGAAGTTGAAAGAGAGAGCAAAGAAAGAGCTGTTTTAAGAGTCTATGACTGTATTATATGCAGAGATGTGCCAAAGCTTGGAATTAACATATGTTATCTCCCCTCAGGATTTTATGCTGGGTTTTTGCAGGGAATGGCTAAAGGTTACGTTAGCTCCTCTGAAACAAGATGCATGGCAAACGGATCAGATTTCTGTGAGTTTGTTGTTGAAAGGAGAGAAATATTTTAACTCCCTCGTCGGGAAGTCTCCAAGCGTGAACGGGAAGTGGTTCACGGGAAGAAAAAGTGGAAAGTGCTTTTAATTTTGGTTCCCTAAATGATACCAAAATTTAAATATTTTGGTGCCCTATATGATTTTATGAAGAAAGATATCTTCAAAAGGCTTATTGTTGAGTTCCACGAATCCGAATTGCCAGAGCTGATTGAAAGGAAGATAACCGATGTTGATTTAGAGACCAGAAAAATAATCAGCATCATCGGCCCAAGACGATGTGGGAAAACATATTATCTCTACTACCTCATGAAAAGGCTGATCGAGCAGGGTTTCGATAAAACGGGGCTGCTGTATGTGAACTTTGAGGACGAGAGAATTCTGCCGTTTGGTGTAAAAGAATTTGATCTGATTCTCGAAGCTTATTTCGAACTTTATCCCGAGAAAAAAGGAAAAGAAATATACGCATTTTTTGATGAAATCCAGAATGTAGAAGGATGGGAAATAGCTGTGAGAAGGATGTACGATAGAGAAAAAATGAGAATCTTCGTTACCGGTTCCAGTTCAAAGCTGCTGAGCAAAGAGATTGCAACTGCCCTGAGAGGGAGAACAATAAGCTACGAACTGCAACCGTTCTCATTTCTCGAAATCTTAATTGCGAAAGGAATAGATGTAACGCCTGACTTGCCGTATTCGACCAGGAGGTTTTACGTTAAGAAACTTCTGGATGAATATATGAAGTTTGGAGGCTTTCCAGAGGTTGTACTTGAAGATAATGAGAACATCAAAATAAGAATACTCCAGGAATATCTCAACACGGTCTTTTTCAGAGATTTGGTGGAAAGGTACTCGGTAAGAAACACAGTCTTGCTAAAAGAACTCATCAGATTTCTCATATCCAA
>WAJY01000041.1 GCA_015523645.1 Geoglobus sp.
GTGTCAGGATGTAAAGACTTTACGTATAACAAATTTAAACCAGTTATCAGTATTCCAACATGATGACTCCAGAATTAAAAAATCTACCAATCAGCGAATTAAAAGCATTGGAAATGATATCTACATTTAAGCATATCCACCAGTTCTGAATTTCCAAAATTGAGAAAAGATGATTCAGAATTAAAACCCTGGAACAATAAAAAAGGAAGTGGGAATATGAAAGAAGTTGTGCTCATTGATGGTGTGAGAACACCATTTGGAAAATTCGGTGGGTCACTAAGCGAGTTTGATCCTTATGACCTTAGCGCAATTGTGATGAAAGAAATTGTAGAGAGAAACGGCATAGACAAGAACACCGTTGATGAAATCTTTTGGGGAGTGGGAGACACCTCCCAATGCAAGGACGTTTACACACCGGTTGTTGCAAGACAGGGATTGCTAAAAGCCGGTTTTCCACCAGAAACGGTTTCACTCAATTTGGATACGGCTTGCTGTTCAAGCATGACTGCTTTGCAATTAGCCTTCAGAGCAATAAAGGCTGGAGAAATAGATACAGCTATTACGGGAGGAGTAAACGTTTTCAGTAAGGTTCCATACGTAGTGAGGGGTTTGAGGTTTAGGGGTAAGAAATTGGGTCATATTCAGCTTGAGGATCCTCTGTTTGAGCTTGGTTATAAGGATTATAACCCAGTTGCTGTAGATACCGGGGAAGTGGCACTTGAATACGGAGTTACAAGAGAACAACAAGATTTGTGGGCGTACAGAAGTCATCAAAGATATGGAAAGGCGTGGAAAGCTGGCAAATTCAAGAGGGAGATAATGGTGCTTGAAGTTCCAATAGTAGATGAGAGAGGGCGTTTGAGAGGAAAAAGGGAATTAAACATCGACGAGCAATATAGACCAGACACCAGCTATGAGACCCTGTCAAAATTGCCCACAATCTATGGTAGTCCGACTGTAACTGCGGGAAATGCTCCAGGACTAAATGACGGAGCTGCTGCTCTACTAGTTATGAACAAAGAGAAAGCTGAAGAAATGGGTCTAAAATGGATTGCCGAGGTTGTAGATGTGGTAAGGGTTGCAGATAAGCCCAGATACCTTGCGAGAGTTCCAGCATTTGCCATACTAAAAATTTTAGATAGAAATCAAATAAAGTTGGATGATGTTAGAAGAATAGAGATAAACGAGGCTTTTGCAGCACAACCGTTGGTCTCGACTAAGCTCATTGTAAAAAAACACTACAATTCAAACGATAGAAAATTGGAAGAGATAAGGGATAAAACAAACGTCAATGGAGGAGCAATAGCAATAGGGCATCCAAATCCAGCCAGTGGGGCACGCATTACAATGACATTAGCCTATGAACTAAATCGAATAGGTGGCGGGCTGGGAATTGCCTCGATATGTGGTGGTTTGGCACAGGGAGATGCTGCACTTTTGAAAGTGTAAGACTAGCGTAAGCCAATAACAAGCAAGAAAAAATTTAAATTAGAATAAAAATTGGCAAAATTTAAAAAGGTGTTACCATGACTGCCTATTCAGAAAGATATGAGGATGCGCTAGCTAAGATAAGGGAAATCTATTCAGATTTGGCGGAATTTAAAAAAGGTGTGAAGGTTAAGGGGAAACCTAAAATAGGTCTTAAAACCACATTTTCTAAAAAGATAACGTATTTGGACGTCTATCTATTTTCTCTAATTTCCGGTGACTGGAATCCAATACACCACGATGAAAAAATTGCCTCAGAGACGAAATTCGGCAGAAGAATAGTTCATGGATTGCTCCTTTCAAGTTTAGCATCTACTCTTCTGGAAGAATTTCCCGGATTGATTATTCTTATATCTGTATCGTTTAAGTATGTAAAACCTGTATACATAGGGGATGTTATAACAGCAGAAGCCACAATAATCGAAGAACTTCCAAAAAACAGATTTAAAGTTTCGGTGGTATTCAAAAGACAGGATGAAGAGGTATCAAAAGGGGAATGCTTAATTCAGATAATTTAGATAGGACACACCAATTAATCTTTAAATTTAGCTTGACAATCACAGAATTATGATCCTCGGAATTTCGGGAAGTCCTAGAAAAAAAGCCACAGAACATGTTCTCAACTATGCCCTGGATTATCTGAATGAGAGAGGTTTTGAGACAGAGATGATCAGTGTAAGGGGGAGAAAGATAAACTTCTGCATTCACTGTGATCACTGCCTGAAAAACAAGGAATGCATATTTAAAGATGGAATGGAGGAGGTTTATGAGAAAATTGAGATAGCAAGAGGCTTAATTTTTGCAACTCCTGTATACAACAGCGGAATTTCTGCCCAGCTTAAGGCATTGATGGACAGAACTAGGGCATTATTTGCAAAAAATCCCGATGCTCTTAAAGGAAAGGTCGGAATGGGTATAGCTGTGGGAGGAGACAGGGTTGGGGGACAAGAGCTTGCCTTGATGCA
>WAJY01000042.1 GCA_015523645.1 Geoglobus sp.
AAACTCAAGATCTGTCTTCCTTGAAAGGTTTGCAGCCTCGTTCAGAAAATTCTCAGCCTCAGAAAGTGAGGAATTTGCATTTCCATAATCACCATTCTGGAAATAGGTTTTACCATCCTCTAACTTGTTTTTAGCAGAATTGAGCTTCAGCTTTATGCTTACAACAGAGATTCCCTTCTCTTCAAGCTCTGCCACTCTACTCTCAATCTCCGAATATCTTTTTTCAAGGTAGGAAATGTATGAGGAGAACTTGTCCTTGTTCACAACATAAATAACCACATCACTAACGGCATCCTCCTCTGCATCCTGTATGTCGATGCCAAGAACTGTGACTTTCTCGATTCTCTTGTTAACAGCCGGAACTTTGCCAGAGACTCGTATGTAAATCTTCATCAGTCCGTCTTCCCAATCCTTAACATCTGCTCTGATGTAGTCCTCATCCTGATAAATTCTGACCGGTCCTGAACCACCGTACTCAACCCTAACCTTCATCTCGGGACTTTCAAGGGAAGTATTGAATTCATAAATTCTGCCATCTATAAGCTTTGCATCATCATCTGTTTTGGGTTGGATTGTGAAGTTGAACGAGATCTGGGTGTTGGGCAAATAATATTTGTTAAGTTTTGGCTCGAGTATAGGTTCTGCAAAATTATCCTTTGTGAGAGTTTTAGCTGCATGCACTCCCCAGATTAGAGGTGTGAGCATCAGAAAGATCAGGCATATTTTTTTTAGCATGCTTTTAAAAATTGTTAGCTGAAATTTAAATTTTGCTAAAGCACGTGCAAAATCACTCTTCTCCTTCTTTTCCTTGTATCAAAGTTTATCAGAACTATCTGCTGCCAAGTTCCAAGCAAAAGTCTCCTTTTTGAGAAGGGCACAATCATGCTTGTGCCGATTACAGCAGATTTTATGTGGGATGAGCCATTATCGTCATTCCAAGTTTTGTGATGCTCATAGCTGTCTGAGTAAGGGGCTATTCTTTCCATAGCCCTTGGAAGATCATTTAAAAGCCCGGGTTCGTACTCAAGAGTTGTAACCGCCCCGGTTGAGCCTACAGAAAAAACCAGTACCGCTCCCTCATCCTTTTCACAATTCTTAACAAAACTCTCAATATCAGGGGTTATGTCAACTATCTCATCCCTATCCATCTCATACTCAAGAATTTTCATTTCAATCCCTCCAAAGCCTTTTCAACAGCCTCTTCGGGTGTTTCAGCAAGAATTAAGCCATTCAAAAAAACAGAGGGCTTGTATGCAACAACCCTCTTGCCCTCCTTCAAGGCTATAGCCATCTCGGAAATCGTTCCATAACCACCCCCAACTGCAATCAGAGCATCGCTTGAATGGACAATTATCATGTTTCTCGCATGTCCCATGTCTGTGGCTATAACATAATCACAGTATTTGTTTGCCATCTCTCTATCCTTCCCCGGAACTACGCCGATAACTACCCCATTTCTGCTCTTTGCACCCCTGCTTACTGCCTCCATCACACCACCAAGACCTCCATTTATAACAACGCAATTCCTTTCTGCAAGAAGCTGACCTATTCTGAATGCAGCATCGCAGATGTCATCATAGCAGCTTCCACTTCCTATAACTCCAATCTGCATTCTCCTCACCTCAATTGAAATGCTTTTCAAGACTTTGAGACTCTCTCAATAATCCTGACTTTGTTTCTTTTAAATCCTATGCTTACCTCCACCCTCTCATCCAAATTAAGCCTATGATAAGCATGATCGGGAATGTAAACCATAACCTTTTCTTTTTCAAGTTTTACAAGAACCTCGTGAATCGCTCCTGCCTTTGTCCTGGAAATTATCCTGCCTGAAAAAACATTTCCCTCAAGGTTCTTTACGAGACTCTTTCCCTCCCTTATCACCATAACGTGCTCAGGTCTGATGCCAAAAACAACCTCATCCCCAATCTTAAATGTAGACTGTTCAGAATAAACGATTCCTTCAGCCCATTCTATTGCTAAACTCTTCCCTTTTTCCACGATTCTACCATTATACACGTTCTCAAATCCTGTGAATTCAGCCACAAATCTCGATTCCGGAAACTCATATACCTTTTCAGTCCTGTCCTTCTGAATCATCCTTCCATCTTTGATAACCGCAATCTCCTCTCCAATAATAAGAGCCTCCCTTATGCTGTGAGTTACATACACAACAGGTATTTCAAGGGTTCTCAATATTGCAGAGAGCTCGAATGTCAGTCTTTTTCTCATGAACTCGTCAACACTGCTCATCGGTTCATCCAAAAGCAAAATATCTGGATCTCCTGCCAATGCCCTTGCCAAAGCTATTCTCTGTTTCTCTCCAATGCTGAGCTCTGTTACCTTTCTCTCAAGCAAGTGACCGATATCAAGCATGTCAACAACTTCAAGATTTTTGCCACCATACTCTATGTTTTCCCTGACACTCATGTGAGGGAAGAGAGCAAAATCCTGAAAAACGTATCCAATTCTCCTTTTTTCCGGAGGAAGAGGAGTTATGTCTCTTCCATTCAGAATTACACTACCCCTGTCGGGCTTAAGCAATCCGGAGATTATGTTAAGCAGGGAGCTTTTTCCAGATCCGCTGGGTCCTATAACCGCTGTTATGCCCTGAAAAAGTTCATCAACACAGAGCTTAAAGTTGGCAAGCTTCTTCTCAATGGATCTAAGCTCAAGCAAATCTATCACCACCTTTTCTTATTAGAAAAACAAAAATTAAGGCTATAATCCAGAAAATAACAGCTATAGATGAAGCTTTTTCAACTCCGCCTGAAAGAAAGCTCATGTAGAGTTCAATTGGCAAAGTCCTTGGATGGTAGGCAAGCATGAACGTTGCGCCAAACTCACCAAAACTCCTAACATAGCACATCATGATTCCTGCAACGATGCTCTTCTTTGCTAGTGGAATTGATACTCTTAGAAATGTTTTCAGTTCGCTCTTTCCCATTAACCTGCTAGCATATTCCAGTCTTCTGTCAATGCTGTCAAATCCAGCTTTTGCTGAGAGTATTAGAAAGGGAGAAGCTACAGCCAGCTGTGCAAGTATAATTCCTGCAAAATTCATTGTAAGTCTGAAACCCAATGCATCAGTCACAGCGCCAAGAAATCCTGATGGAGAGAGAATGCTGAGCAAGAGAAGACCTGAGGCAATTGGTGGAAGAATTATTGGTGTTATTATAACTCCCTCGACAACGGTTTTGTATGGTTCTCTAAGGTTTGAGAGATAGTATGCTAGTGGTATGCCAAAAATCGATGCCAGAAGAGTTGTGATGGCTGCTGTTAAAAGGGACGTTACAACAGGTTTTAGGTTTAGAGATAGAATTGAGGGTATGGAGAGTTTTAAGACTGCTGAAAGCCCGAGAAGTGAGAGATAGAGAAGAAGCAATGCGGAAAGAGAGTAAATCAGCCTCATAACCAAACCTTAAATTGTGAAGGTTCTGAAGCCGAGCTTTCTCAGTATTTTCAAACCGTCATTAAGCATGAAGTCCACAAATTCCTTCCCTCTTCCTCCTTTAATCTCTGCAATACCATATGCAATCGATCTCCCCCTAAAGGTTCTTTTCCCAACTCTCACCTCAGCCTTTGAATAGAATTCATCCATCTCGGGATTGCTCAAGTTTATCTCATCAGGAAGCTCGATAAAATTCAGGTTGTAATTGAGAGCCATGTTTTTGTAGAGAAAACCAACGTCAATGTTGCCTGCTGAAAGATTCGCAGACAGATCAGTTTCAAGGGCAAAAACAACAAGATTCTCAACTACTCTTTTATAAAACTCAAATCCATAGTAAATTTCAGCAAGCTTCAGCATGATAAGTGTTCTGTAACCCAGGGGATCTGCTCCTGGATCGCTCATTCCTGCTTTTACCTCTCTTTCTACTATCCTTTCAATCCAGTTTTCTGGAACCTCTTTCTTCCCGGCAACCACAATGCTGTTGGATGCAAACAAGTAGTATTGGTCAATCAAAGTAAACTTCAGCTCATCGAGAAGGGAGCTGTCAGATGAGATGACAACATCAGGTCTTCTCAAACCGTCTTTCAGCTCCTGAATTATCGTTAGTGATCCTTTAGCCTCAGAAATTACATCACATCCATACTTCTTCTCAAAACTCGGAATAACAAACTCCTCCATTTCCCTAATAAGACTTCCGGGATACATCACCTCCACTTCCTTTTTTGACGTACAGCCCAGGAGTGAGAGAGTTGCAAAACCCAACGATCTCATTAGATCCCTTCTGAGCATCGAAAGGTTTAATTATTTCAGTGTATTTTAATGTTTGGTTAAATGAAAAAGATTGACTCACTCCTGACAGAGAGGCAGCTTGAAGTTTATCTGAGAAGACTAAGAGGGGAAAAGCTGGAAAGCATTGCTAGAGACCTCGGTACGACAAAGAGCAACATTTCAGCCTTAGAAAAGAAGGCAAAGACAAAAATCGAGCTTGCATATAATACGATAAGAATCGTGGAGAGTTTAAC
>WAJY01000043.1 GCA_015523645.1 Geoglobus sp.
ACACAATCTTCGTTTTGTATTGCTATCGTGGGTTGCAACGAGAATGGGAGCTTGTGGGCGATATCTAGAAAGCTGGATAGCCGAAGATCCGGTTCGTGTGAAAGTAATAATAGCATTTGCTTGGAGTTCTGCTGAAATTTTTGCAGCAGAGCTGGCAATTGATTCAGTGACAGTCTTTGCAGGATGATTAGGCAGATAATGATACATTGATTCAGCTTTTTTTATGATCCTGTCCATAATCCTAACTGCCTCAATCGGATATTTTCCGGTGGCTGTCTCCTCTGAAAGCATCACGGCATCGCTACCATCAAGAACAGCATTTGCCACATCTGTCACCTCTGCCCTTGTTGGCTGTGGCTGAACAACCATAGACTTCAGCATCTGGGTTGCGGTTACAACAGGCTTTCCCATTCTGTTTGCCAATTTTATTGCCTTCTTCTGAACCACTGGTACCTCTTCGAGAGGCAACTCAACTCCAAGATCCCCTCTGGCAATCATTATCCCATCAGCCACTTCCAGAATTCTTTCAAGGTTGTTAACTGCTTCACGTCTCTCTATCTTGGCTATAACTGGAGCTTTTAGACCTTTATCCATCGCATCTTTTAATTCCTCCACATCTTGAGCTGCTCTTATGAAAGATAACGCAATCCAGTCAACAGCCTTTTTAAGACCGAATTTAAGATCCTCCAAATCCTTTTCGGTTATGGGTTTTATGTCCAAGGGAAGTTCGGGAAAATTGACGCCCTTGTATGAGGTTAGAAATCCTCCCTCAAGCACTTCAGCAATAACCCGATCTATTCCTGATGAAACAACTCTAAGCTTTATGGAGCCATCAGCTAGATGTATTATGCTCCCTTCCTTTAAATATTCCAATATCTCGGGATGGCTGATTGGAATCGTGTTGTCTTTTCCAACTTCATCAGAAATAAGAACAACTCTCTCACCTCTGTGAAGGGTAATTGGAGAAGGAAGTTTTCCTACACGAATCTTCGGTCCAGCAAGATCCATGAGTATAGCCACAGGCTTGCCCAGATTCTCTGAGATCTCTCTTACAACATCTATCAGCTTACTGTGGTAGTCCCTAGTTTCGAAAGAGAGATTCAGCCTTGCAACATCCATCCCTGCCTTTATAAGCTCCTCTATCTTTTCTGGCGAATCTGAAGCCGGACCAATGGTGCAAACGATTTTGGTCTTTCTTGCCCTGATTCTGCCAGTTTCATTGCCCAAACTCATGTTTCTACCTCCACCTTCATATCTAGCAATAATAAATGCTATCAAGCACAAAATTTTTCAATTTTTATAGGATCGGTCTTGCTGTATAACACCTTTATGCTCTTCCAAGCCGTTTGACAAGCTAGGTGATTTGACAAAGTGGAGCAACGAAACTTCCAGTCTGAAAAATATCTGAAAGCGTTGTCAAAAATCTTTCAAATTGATCTTCTCAATTTATTAAGCTGTTGGAACTTTTTGTTTCATTCCATCTTTAGTTGTGCTGATAATATGGAACAAGCAGTTTTAGGATCAAACCATAGCAAGGAAAGAGTTAAAGAATGGATTTAATATGGAATTGCAAATCCAGTAGTTCTTTTTTGAGATCTTTCTGTTTCAGAATTATACCATCATATTATGAATCTTTAATAACTGTTATGAATTGTTGGCAAATAATTTTATATATTTCACCTTTGGGTAATAACCTATGGAATTGTATGGAATGATCATGCAGTTCCAAGGAGTTGTCCTCACTTTTCTGGCACTTCTGAATCTCTCCTTTGTTTTGGGCAACAGAGAGGCTATAGACATCCTTAACGCAAAAATAGGGTTGGCTAGGATCCATGCTGTTGTAATTTTTTCATCTATTTTCATGGTTTACACAACCGGAATTTTGACCTTGCTCAACAAGAACGAGATAACTCTCGGGTTGATGATAATATCATCGATCATCTTAGGGGTGTTTTTGTTATACATGGAGGGCACTGTATCATGGACTATGTTCAAGGAAATGCAGAGACCAAGAATATCGAGAGATCTTCTAAACATCATCTTTTACACCGCAATCCTCTGGCTGTTTTTTGAAAGAGTAGATGTTGGATGGCTGTGGGTAAGCATTGCAAGCACGATATTTCTGTTTCTTGCAATACCCTACATGAAATCCCTATGGTTTTATTTCAGGATCTCAAGTTACATAATCGAGCCTGTAGATCTTTCGTATTCAATAATCTCAATCAGAATCTTCTCTCTTTTGATGGGAGTTCATCTTGCGTCAATAGAGATGTATATGAGCGTTTTCAGAGGTTTCATAGCTCTCTCATATCTCATGCTGACTTACACACTGTATGTGGCTCACAGGGAGATGAAGGAGGTTGTGAGGATGTTGCATTAAAAAGCCATGAAATTGAAAATAAAAGCAAATTAAGGATTAAAGAGTTAGAAGTTTTTGCAATTTTCCAGTCAATCGATTTGCGTTTCTATGGTTTTCAGTAAGAGAGAATGTTGAGGTTTGTCTTGGACTATGGACTTTAAAGGAATATAGCCCTCCCGGATTCGAACCGGGGTCGCCGGATCCAGAGTCCATTTACCGAATGTGGCAACGATAGACTTCAGCAAAGTGAAAAAACAGTTCTACAGGTTTCTTCAAAGTAAAATATCTCAAAAAACTGCCGAACAATATTACAAATATCTAGAAAAATATCTTACAGAGCCAATAGATCACCCAGCTCAGCTCGGTGAACTCCTCGATGAAATAAAAGAGGAGAGTAGAGGGGGAAAACTGAGATGGGTAAGCTCAGCAATAGCAAACCTTCTCGATTTCTATGAGAAAAGACTTGGATTTCCAACAGAGATGATATACCCATACCGCAAGGCATTGCAGTGGGAGAAGAGCAATCCAGATGAGGGACACATAACAACAGATCAGCTTGTTGAGGCTTATGAAATTGTATCTGAAAGAGGGAAAGAGGCAAGAATAACATTCTGCCTGATAATGTTTTCAGGTGTCAGAATTCTGCATGCAGTCAGGATTTTGCAGAGTTATGACATCCAGAATCTTGTAATAGTGAACGACAAAGTTGCAAGGTATCCAATACATTTTGTATCTGCAGGAAAGAAAAGAGGATACTGGGCTTACATGCCTTTGAGCTTTGCAGAAACTCTTGAACAGCTAAACATAGATTATGGTATCAGAGATGCAATAAACCATGGGATGGTTACAGGCAAGAAGATCAGAAAATGGCACATGAACTTCTTGATTGAGAACGGCATTCCTGAAAGTGTTGCAGATTACATTCAGGGAAGAGCATCCGTTACAGTTGGCTCTTCACACTACTTAAACAAAACAAAGCAGGCTGATGAATGGTATTCCAAAATTGTTGACAAATTCCCCATCAAGGAGGTAGATACAAAATCCATTCTGGGTGGTTCTCATGACTGAGAGTATTGTTATGAGAAGAGTCCTTGGGTTAGAAAAGAAACAAAGAATTAAAGTGACAGTATGGGTTGAGAAAGAGCTAATTGAAATTATAAAACAAAATGAAATGGAAATCAGCAATGTTACAAATCTTGCTCTTGAAGATTTTCTCCGAAAGAAAGGCTATTTTTAACCTCTTTTATCTTTTTCCCCTTTGCATTATGTAGGTTAGACACGACTATTTATTCTGTCATATTTTCCGTAATTTATGGTATTTCCATAATTTAAGGTATTTTCGATATATATAATTGTTTTTTTGCCTGAATTTCATCAGGAGGTGAAATGCTGTGGCAAATGCAAGCCTTACTGTAAACTGGACTGAAATAAGCGATCTGATTAGTGGTGCAGCGGGCATAATGCCAAGCATTGGAAACCTTGTTGTTGCCATTGTTCCAGTGATTCTGGTGCTGATTGTTGTTGGATTCGTGACTGGCATATTTGAGGGCATTGTTGATGGAATCAGGAACGCATTCAGGTTCATAAGGTGATGCATTTGCACAGAATTGCAGTAATTTCATTTTTTACGATTTTTATTTTAGCTGTTGCTGTCTCAGCCCAGAATGTAACAATAACCCTGAGCGATCTGAACCTGCAAAAAGGCATTAAGGTGGTTGTTTACGATTTCCAGGGAAATTATATAGGCGAGTTCAACACAACAGACACAATTATGCTTAACATGTCAAAAGCAAGCAGTTATGTGTTTGTTTTAAAACCAACCGAGCAGGTGTGGTTCAGCAATCCACTCAATGCACTTGAGCTTTTCAAAGCATCATTTCCAAGCATGCTCAGTTATTTGCTATTTTTTGCTGTTGTTGTAGGATCTGTGATTATTGTTTTGCGTGCTGTGAGGTGAGAATATGGGAAGGAAAAGAAGGGGAAGAGGAAAAGGCGGAAAAGGAGAAAAGAGGTGGATTCAGAAGGCAATCAAGCATCCCGGCAGAGTAAGACAGCATATGATGAGGCGTTACGGAACAAAAGCGTTCACAAAAAGCGGTGAAATAAAACAGTCTTACATCGACAAAGAGCTGAGACGATTGAAGAAAGGAGGAGTGTCCAAGAGAGAGAAGAGCCTCTATTCTGCTCTTATGCTCGCTAAAAGGTTGAAAAGCATGAACAGGAGGTGAGATTTTGAGAAAAGATGAAAGGGCTGTCTCCCCGGTAATTGGAGTAATTCTGATGGTGGCAATAACTGTTATACTGGCTGCAATAGTCTCAACATTCGTTTTCGCAGTTGGGCAAAAAGCACCAAAAAGCCACATCCCACCATCCATCAAAATAACAAGACTGAATGACACTCATGTTAGAATTCT
>WAJY01000044.1 GCA_015523645.1 Geoglobus sp.
ATGAGAACCTGCAGACCTTTTTTGATGAATTTTTGAATAACCTATCAAGGCATTTTGATGTTGAGAGAATTAGCCTCCCTTCATTAAGATATGCCCTCCCAGCATACTACATAATTGCAATGAGCGAGGCATCCTCAAACCTTGCAAGATATGATGGTGTTAGATATGGGTTTGCCTTAGAAAACCTTGAAAGCTGGACAAGATACTTTTCAAGAGTAAGAGCCATAGGTTTTGGTGATGAAGTGAAGAGAAGAATTATGATGGGCAGTTACGCCCTTTCTGCCGGCTATTATGGCAAATACTATCTTAAAGCCCTTAAAGTGAGGACACTTGTTATAGAGGACTTCAAAAAGGCTTTTGAAAAATATGATGTTCTTATATCCCCAACAATGCCATCAATAGCCTTTAAAATTGGAGAGCTAACAGATCCTGTGACCATGTATAAGGCAGACGTTAACACAACACCCATCAACCTTGCAGGTCTGCCTGCACTTTCAATGCCCATTGGAGAGTCTGAAGGAATGCCGGTTGGCTTGCAGATAATTGCAAAGCACTTTCAGGAGAATTCAATACTAGGTTTTGCCAAAATGGTAGAGAGCCATGAGATTCAATGCTGAGGAGTGGAGAAAAAAAGCAAGAGAGGACTTTGAAAATGCCTGGCTTGATGGGAAAAATGTTCTCTCTCCCTTGCCGGTTTTTGAGAGATATCCATTCAAGGGATATGAAGTGGGAAAGCCCCATCCTGTTTTTGAAACGATAGAAATGCTAAGAAGAGCTTACCTAAACATAGGGTTTAGCGAGGTTGTAAACCCGCTTATTGTGGAGGATGTTCACATAAAAAAGCAGTTTTCAAAAGAGGCTTTGGCTGTTTTGGACAGGTGCTTTTACCTTGCAGGACTTCCCAGACCAAATGTTGGCATATCTGATGAGAGAATTCAGAAAATAGAAAAAATTGTCTCAAAGGGATTTGACGTTTCATTGCTGAGAAATGTGTTTCACCTATACAAGAAAGGCGAGATAGATGGAGATAGCTTGGCTGAGGAGATTGCAAACACCCTTGGCATCGAAAGTCATCTTGCACTCAGGATAATAGACGAGGTTTTTCCAGAGTTCAAGGAATTGAAGCCGGAGCCAACAAACCTTACCTTGAGGAGTCACATGACAACAGGCTGGTTCATAACACTCTCAAGGCTCTCGGGAAAATACCCTCTACCACTCAAGCTATTCTCTATAGACAGGTGCTTTAGAAGAGAGCAGGGCGAGACTGCAACAAGACTCTACACCTACCATTCTGCCAGCTGTGTTGTGATGGACGAGGATGTGAGCGTTGAGGACGGCAAGGCTGTTGCTGAAGCTCTGCTCAGACAATTCGGATTTGAGAAATTCAAATTCAAAAAGGATACAAAGAAAAGCAAATACTACATACCTGACACGCAAACGGAGGTTTTTGCATACCATCCAAGCATTGCGAGAAAGAAAAACGAAAGTGGGTGGATAGAAATTGCCACATTCGGAATATACTCACCAACAGCTCTTGCAGAATATGGCATAGAGTATCCGGTCATGAACCTGGGGCTCGGGGTAGAAAGGCTTGCGATGATCCTCCACAACTTCTTGGATGTTAGAGATATGGTTTATGGCTTCTCCCACATTGAACTGAGCGATATTGAGATAGCGAGAAAAATAGAGCTCAAAGAAAAGCCAGTCACCTCCCAGGGAATTTCAGCAAGTGAAAAGCTAATTGAGACCTTTGAAAATCATTCATCTGAACTCGGACCTTGTGAGTTTAAGGCTTATGAAGGTAAACTTCTCGGAAAGATCGTTGAAATCTTTGCCTTTGAGAGGGAGAAAACAAAGTTATGTGGTCCGGCTTACATGAATGAAATTGTTGTTCACGACGGAAACATCTATGGAATACCGAGAAATGAGAAGTTCAAGGAGTACTTTGAAAATGGAGTATCAACGGGAATAAGGTATGTTGATTCCTTTTCTTACTATGCGATTAAAAAGATAGAGGATGCAATAATGGAGGGTAAGAAGGAAGGCGAGATAAGGATTAGGGTTGTTGAGAATCTTTCTGATGTGAATCTGAAAATTCATGAGAGTCTGCTGAATTATCTGATTTCTAGAGGAAAGAGCATAGATGTTAGAGGACCCTTGTTTTTGGCAGTTAGGTTTAGGGTAAAATGAACCTAGAGGAGCTTGCTGAAAAACAGGTAAGGATTGGGGAAATGGTAAGAATTGAGGAGCCTAAAAAGATAGAGTATGTTATAGGTGTTGACCAGTCCTTTTTCAAAAAAGGAAAGAAGGAATACATAATTTCAGTTTCTGTTCTCTTTGAATTTCCAGAGCTTAGGCTGGTAGACGAGAATTATGTTGTGGAAGAGATCAATTTTCCATACATACCGACGTTTTTGATGTTTAGAGAGAGTGATGCCGGAATAAAGGCAATAGAGGGAATTCTGAGAGATAACAGTGTAGCCATGGTTGACGGTAGCGGTCTTGCCCATCCCAGAAAGTGCGGACTTGCAACATACATAGGGGTTGTGATGGGGATACCAAGCATAGGTGTTACAAAGAAAAAGCTGTTTGGGGAGGTTAAAGGAAAAGGAGAAGTTAAAGAGATTTTTGCACATGGAATGAAGATTGGATATGAGATAAAAACATGCAGGAAATGCAAACCCATCTACATTTCAGTAGGAAACATGATCACTCCAGAGAGAGCACTAGACGTGGTGAGAAAAACCCTGAAGGGGCACAAGCTCCCAGAACCGATAAGAATTGCAGACAGGAAAGCAAAGGAATTGAGACTAAAGTATCTCTCCAATCTCTAAACAGTCTTCCAATGGTTTTTCTTTTGATGTAACAATAATGGCTGTTGCAGGACATCCTCCATCTACTCTCTCTTTTACCCTGAGCCTGCCTCCAGCTATTGATGCCGCATAAAGACATGTATTATGCACCCCATCTCCCTTTACAGGAAATATTGAGCTGATTTTTCCATCACGAACCTCATCAACAAGTCTCTTGATTTCTGACAGATCCGGGAGCTCTTCATCCAATATTCTTCTTCCGCTAGCAACCTTTCCGTAAAGAAATATTCTGTCTCCCCTTCTTGGAACGTTCTTGATCTTCATGTCCCTGACTCCAATTACGGTGGCTGAGAAAAAACTCTGCTTTGTCTCTGCTATATTCTCGGATTCTGCAAGCACAACCCTGCTATCGAGCCTCTTGCTGAATTCCCTGTAAAACCTGAGACTGTAATCCAGATTGTTTCCCGTTGAAACTTGAATTGCCAATGGCTGTGTGAATCTGCAAAGGCTTTCAACCTTAACTTGGTGAGCCATTATCTCTGCAACTCTGGGTATTTTAGCTCTCAGCCAATCACTCTCAAGCTCACCTATACCTCCATATGCAATGCTGAAAACTGTAAGAGAGAGATTGTTGCCCAGATCAACAGACAAGCTGTTTCTCTCCTCATAGATTTCAAGCTCTGGCTGAAAAATAGAGGGTTTGAAGTAAAATCCTATGTTCTCAATCAAGGAGAGATATAGTGTTAATGCCTGTCTGATCACCTCACTCCTGGAGATCAAAAGCCTGGAAGATATTCCGTCTATCTTCTCAATCACACTCTCATCGAGCCTTAGATTAACAACCCTCATCGCAAAGCTTTATAGCCTAGAAATTTAATGATTTTCGAATGGAGATAATAAAGCTGGGCGAAAGTCTTGATGTCGGCAGTGAAATAGAGCTGAAGATAATAGTGGGAAACAGGATTATTAGGCTATTTTGCACTCCAGACAGTCTTGAAGAGCTTGTGATCGGTTTTCTGCTTACAGAAGGTCTTTCAGAGAATCCAAATGTCATTGTTGAAGGAGATGTGGCAATTGCTGAAGTTAGCAAGGAATTCTCCCTGAGCATAAACTCATCAGGGTGCGCCGGGATATACGTTGATGAACCGCTCAAAAAACTCAATTCAAGTGTAAAATTCAGCATTGAGGAAGTGAGGGAGAGACTTTTTGAGCTTGAGGGCGATCACTACAGAAAAACAAGAGCATATCACACAGCCCTTGTTATAGAGAAAGGTGGATCCTGTGTTAAAGCCTATGATGTTGGAAGGCACAACGCTGTTGACAAGGCAATTGGAAAGGCATACAAGAATGGCTTTGACTTTTCAAGGTCATTTCTTCTTCTCTCCGGGAGAATAACTGCAGGAATAGCAAAGAAGACAATTAGAGCAAGAATTCCACTTGTTGTTTCAAAGGCATCCATACTCGATTCTGCAATAGAGCTATGTAACAAATACGGGCTGTCTGCTATATCTTTTGCAACAGGAATAGCAGTTAACTGTGGAGCTATAAGCGTTTGAGAAGTATAAACCTCTTTAGTCCTTCATCAACCTCTATCTCTGTTTCATCTATAACCACATTTCTGTCTAAAACAACAATCCTCTTCTCAGGTTGCAAGCCGATCTTTTTGAGAGATCTTGGAGCAACATAAACCACATACTCTCCATCCTCAGCCTCAAAAAGGCTCAAAAGCTCCTCATCGCAAACATCGCAGAGCTCACAGCTCCTAGAGACTATCGAACATATTCTAGCCATGACATGCTCATCAGCCACATGCTCAAGAACGCAGCTGAGCTTGTCGGCTGTCTCATCATCAACACCGAGAAAATCCTCAAAAAACTTTTTAAAGATTTTGTAGTTTTTCTTTATCCTTTCAGCAACCTCCAAACCCCTTTTTGTAAGTATAGCTCCCTTATATGGCTGATACTCAACATATCCCATCTCACTCAGCTTGTTCAGCATTTCTGTGACAGACGAGGGTTTGACCTTTAGCCTGTAGGCTATCTCATTTGTTTTAGCCACCCTTCCACTCTTCTGAATGTCATATATGGTTTCCAGATACTCCTCAATCCTTTCCATCAGAATTCACCGAAAAACACTCCTCTTTTCTTCATCAACCTTCTGCTACCACACAAAGGACAGTAAAGATTTGGCAGATGCATTGTTCCACTGTAGCCGGTTGTTTTTCTAACTATTATGTCAAACTCACTCCCGCACCTTGCACAATAGAGCTCTTTAAGCTCTCTCATCAACCCACCTTCTCCCCTCAATTGATAATACTTTTGTTCCCTGTCAATGAAAAATATATCTCCTCAAGCCTCGGTATCTTTGTTTCTATCCTAACAACTTCTCTCCCATCCCTTTCCATTTCATCCATAACTTTTCTCAGCTCTCCCGAATCATCAACAACAACCTCTCTTTCAATCCCATTCTCAGAATAAACTACCACATACCTTCTCATCATCTCTCTCAGCTCAGCCATCTCTCCAAAGTAAAGAGCTCTGCCATTCTTTATTATCAAAATCGTGTCACACACACTCTCAACATAAAACATGTTGTGGGCTGAGAAGATTATGCTCTTGCCCTCCCGAGTTAGCTCTCTCATGTAATTTGTAACAAAGAGAGATGTTGATGGATCCAAACCACTCGTTGGCTCATCATAGATGAGATATTCTGGATCGTGGACAAGAGTCCTAGCTATTGATAGCTTTCTCTTCATTCCTTTAGAGAATTCACCAACAAGCTTATCTCCTGGAAGTTTTAAGGCTTCGAGCAACCTCTCTATCCTTTTTTCTGCCACATCTCTCTCAATTCTGTATATCTCTGAAAACAGGACAAGATAGTCGAATGCATTCAGATTCTCATAAAGAGCATCGTATTCTGGAAGATATCCTATAAATCTCCTCAATTCCTTTAGATTTTCAAAAAGATCCTTTCCAGAATAGAGAACTCTTCCTTCATCAGGCTTTATCAAACCTACAAGAATCTTGAGTGTCGTAGACTTCCCCGCACCATTTTCCCCGATTAATCCAAGAATTTCTCCCTTTCTGAGATGAAAGCTAAGTCCATCAACAGCCGCATTGCTGCCAAACAATTTTTTGAGGTTGATTGCTTCAAGCATTTAAAATGAAAGTCAGGCAAACAATATATTAACCTTTAGCCCTTTTTCTACTGTGTTCCCTATAATAAAAGCCGAGATAAAAAAATCCGGGATAAGATACACCAGAAGATTTAAGATTCTACTGTTAATTTTTGCTCTCTCCACTTTTGCAGCATCCTATCTCTCATTCAATCATGGATTCAACTCTGATTATTGGCTTTACAACTCAGCCAGCGATAGATATGTAATTGACAGCAAGCTCTTCCACCATTCAATCATTGAAAGAGAAATTGGCTTGAGCTATCTGAAAAAAGGGAAAATAGATGTTTTTATCACTGATAAATTTATCGTAGTTTCAAATTCATTCAAATCTCTGTCATCAGGAGAGGAAATTAAGAGCTACGTTGAAAAAGCCTTTGAAAACCAGCTCTATAAGATGTATGGTCACTATGCTTTCCCTGTCTTTGCAAGGGCTGTGTATGTTAAAAGGGGTATGGAGCTCACACAAAAAATAAAGCCAATTCCGGAGGAGAAAATTAAGGAGATAGAAGAGATTGCAAAAAAAGAAGAGAAAAGAGTTGAAGATAGAGAAAGAGTAGCTGAAAAGGCTTTGATAGAGGAAAAACATGCTGAAGAGGTTGTTAAACTTTCAAAGTGGGAGGAGGGATATTATTCCCCAAGGGAGTTCTCACCTCCATCACTGATTTCAAAAATGATTCAGGCTTTCATGTTTCTGATACCACCGTTCTTTGCAATGCAGATCTTCTCATCTTCTCTCGCAGAGGATGTTAGAAAAGACAGAATTTCAGTTTTGCTCTCAACACCACTGACAGCCAGAAGCTACATCATCCAAAAACTTCTGCCATACTTCCTTCTATCACTTCTCCTGATCTCAATTCCCTCTCTCTTTTTATGGGTGGATGGAGCGAGGTATCTGCTTTTTCCTCTAATCTTTCTTTTTTCCCTTCACACTTTCATAGCAATAACCTCAAGATCCTACAGAGAGCTAACATTTCTGATTCTTGTTGCAAACCTCCTCACAGTGATTTATCTAATCTTACCTTCCATCTTTGCAGGATTGCCTCTATCAGAGATCTCTCCACTAACTTTCATGCTGAAAGACCTTTCAGGAGAGATAGTCAGTCCAATGGAGACTCTGATATCCTCCCTGCCTTTAGCCATTGGAGGCATTACGATGTTTTGCCTCTCCTTACAGGCTCTACACTCAGCCCACATCAGAAGCCAAGAATCTCCAGCAAGAATGTTCTTTTCCAATCTCTCAGAACTCTCACAAAAAGATCTGAATGCATTTATTCTTTCAATGGTTTCAGTGAGCTTCGCACTTTTCGCTGAATTCTTCCTTCTCTTTTTCGGTCTCTCGCTTCCAATTCTAACCTCCTTTGCTTTTATAATGCTGGGCGTTGCTCTAGTTGAGGAGGCATTGAAGTCGGCGATAATATATCCAAATAGAACGCTGAGAAGGGCTTTCATAGTCTCGTCTGGATTTTTTATAGCCGAAAAAGGGTTATTGTTTCTGAATCTCTTCAAGGACTTCTCCATAGTGATGCCCGGACAATTCATCCTTTATCCATTCCTGATTCACCTCCTTTCCTCCTCTTCATTCGCCATTTTTTCAAAAAAGGATTACAGAATTGGATACCTGATTGCAGTATCCATTCACTTTGCATATAACTATGGGGTGTTGTTATGAGAGCGATGATAGCAAAAGATCTAAAGCTGATAGGGAAGGAGAAGACGATTCTGTCAGCAATGGGAATACTTGTCTTTCTAGCATCCTTCTCCTCGATTGTAACATTCGGTCTCCTCATTTTGTACAAACCAGATCTGATTCTGATCTCAAATGTAAAAATTGGAGTAGCAGGAAGATGCGAGGTCCTTAAATCTGTATCTGGGGTTGAGAAATACAGCAGCCTGGATAAGGCGATGAGGGACTTTTATTCTGGAAAGGTAGATGCTGTCATCTATTTGCCAAATGAAAGTCTGGCAAAACCAAACTTTGTAACCGTCTTTCTACCAAAGGATGAAATTGCAGGCATAGTAGCAGGTTCGAAGGTTAAGGAGATACTCATAGAATATGAGAAGAGGATGAGGGCTGTTAGGGGGATTCCTCCAGATGATGGCTTCAAAATAGTCGATTACAACTTCAACTCGGTTGTTGAAAGAGGTTCTTCAGTAACCTTCAGATTCATATACTCTGTTTTAATTCCCCTGCTAGCCATAACAACGGGAATTATAGCAGGTGGACTTGTTGTTGATCAGATAACTGAGGAATTTGAGTCACGAACGATTGAGGTTGTTTTGAGCACACCAATGAGCTTCAGGGAGTTTATCGCGGGAAAGATTGTCGTGAGCTTGCTTGTTTCCACCCTTCTCTCAATAACTTGGATCGTCTTGCTCGCCCTGAATGTAGAAATAGCAAACATACCCCTCCTCTTCCTCACAACCATCTCATTCTCGCTCATACTTACATCAGCAGGCGCTGTTATAGCATCATATCTGTGCGACAGGGAGAGGAGTCAGCTAATCTTTTCATTCCTTGCAATCTCAACTGTAACACTCTCATTCACATACCCTTGGAT
>WAJY01000045.1 GCA_015523645.1 Geoglobus sp.
GCCTTTGGATTCATTCCTTCCTTTTCAATAGCCCTCTTCATTATTCCAAGAAGCTCCATGTCTTTTTGTTTTGGCACATCGTCAAAATAAAAACCGAAGGGCTTCCAAAATCCGTTCAATTGAATATCAACACCCTCATACCTGATGATCTCCTTTATCTCCCTAGGATCTAACCAAGGAGCTAACCTTATGTCAACCTCGATCTCGCATTTATCAGGCACAACATTTCTTTTCACTCCCGCCCTGATTATTGAAGGATTGAAAACGGCATTACCATTTCCTCTGAATTCAAATTCAAAACCCATTTCCTTTATCTTTTTCTCATACCAACTACCAATTCCTTCTACCTCAGAAAATTTATTCACAGAATCAATTATTATTTCAGCACTTCTGTATACCGCGCCTTTTTTAATATCTGCCATTGCTGTGTGTCCAGACAGTCCATAGACTGTCAGCTTAGCTGAAATTACCCAGGCTTGAGCAACCCCAATTCTATTAACGCCAAATGGCTCACCAACAACAACGAAATCTGGAGAGAGATCGTTCATAACCTCTCCAAGCCCCATCGCACCTCCAACCTCTTCATCTGCCGTGAATGCCAGCTTTATTCCCCTATCACATTCAAAATTATGAAATGCCATAACCATTGCTGAAACACTACCCTTGGCATCACAGCTCCCTCTTCCATAAACCTTACCATTCTCTATCTTTGGAAAGAGCATTGAATCGTCAGAAGGGACTGTGTCAAGGTGAGATGTGAAGAGAAATTCTGGCTCTCCTTTCGATATCTCTACAATTAAATTCATTTTTCCATCTTTACCTAAAACTTTGGTGTTGTATGAGGTAAAGATATCTTCAAGGTATTCGACAGCCCTTTCAGTATTTCCTGGAGGATTTCTTGTGTCAATTTTGATTAGATCTTTGAGAACTTCAACAACATCCATGCAGTGTTTCTCAAACACCATCTTTTAATCATTTCCCTTTCCTGATACAGAGGTAGATGGAACTCATGGCTATTGAAAGAGAGAAAAATACATAAACTATCTCAAAGCCAAGAAATCCGCTGATAAAGCCTGAAAGAACTGGACCGGCAGTTAAACTGGCAGTTATGGCTGAGGAAAGAATGCTCATTGAAAGGGCATAACTCAAGCCACTTCTCTCAGCCATGTAGATTGCTGAAGATGTGTAAACAAAAGCAACAATAATTCCTTGCATTGTTCTTACCAGCAGAAAAATCGAAAAGCTTGTTGTAAGGAGAATCGGTGAAGTGAGGGAAAGAAGAAGTATGGAGATGATGTAGAGTCTTTCACCCCCCATTCTGTCTGCAAGCCTTCCAGCATAGGGATTTGACACTGTCCTTGTCACAAGATAGAGGGTAAAAGATAGTCCAAATTCTAGCGGTGTAACCTCAAGTCTTCTTATAAAGCTGTTTTCAAGGGGAATTATGGATGAAACCATCGAAACAGCAAAAATCAAGGATATTAGGACTGGATACATTTCTCTGTTAAGATCTCTGAAACTCCCTGACTTTTCTCTCATTCTAACCGATTCAACATCATCCAAAATTGAATAGGCTAACAAGGAGGCGAGGAGTGTGAATAAAGCTGCAACGTAAAAGACTACATCGATGCCATAGATTATGAGAAATCCTGCAAGTAGTGGGGAGATGGAAAAGCCAAGGTCTGTGAACGTGTTGTATATCCCTACAGAGCTCCCCTTCTTTTTTCCTGAAAAATGCATGAGCATTGTAAGGCTTGAAACGATCAGAGAGCTCTCAACAATTCCAAGAAATGCTCTCAGGAGAATGAGCTCAGAAAGCGTACTAACCCGGGTGTAGAGAAAAATTAGGAGAGAGGTTAGAAGGAGAGAAGAGATGAGGAACTTTTTTGGATGTCCAATTCTGTCAATTATCTTTCCTGAGAGGGGTTGAAAGATTGTTGCAAAAAGTCCCCACATCGAAATTGCAATGCCAGATGCAAAGTCAAGAGGGAGGTTGTGGAGGTTTAGTGCTCCAAGCAAAATTGGAACGGTGAAGTAAGCCATTCCACCTCCAAGCAGGTCTGAAAATCTTATCAAGGAGAGAGAAAGCACTTTTCTGTTCACACAAAAAATGAAGCTGATGGATTTAAAAAAGGATGGAAATTTCAGCTAACTTTCATCCTGCTGTATTCCTCCATAACAGAGATCGCTAAATTAATCTCATCTCTAGTGATTGTGAGTGGTGGAATTACTCTCAGATCTCTCTCAGATGTTGCATTTATCAATACACCTTTCTCTCGCATGTATTCTGAGAATGATTTTGCATCATCCACAGTAAAGCCTATCATGAGTCCAAAACCCCTGACATCCTTAACAAAATCAAGCTTTGACAGCTCTTTCATAGCATACCCGCCAACCTCTTCAGAATTTTTGACAAGGTTGTTCCTTTCAATGTATTCAATCGTTGCAAGCGAGACTGCAGATGCAAGCGGGTTTCCACCAAAAGTGGATCCATGATCTCCCTTCTGAATTTTTGAATGATGCTCTTCCATTAAGCCAACTGCCCCAACTGGAAAGCCATTTCCCATGGACTTTGCGAGGGTTATTATGTCAGGCTGAAATCCGTAGATGTCCTTCCCAAACCACTTTCCTAATCTACCAAATCCAGTCTGGACTTCATCAAATATAACAACAAATTCATATTTTTCTTTCAGCTCAAAAATTCTTTTCAAAAATCCCTTTTTTGCCGGATAAACTCCAGCTTCACCCTGCACAAGCTCTAAAATGACTCCGGCAGTGTCTCCATCAACCTTTCTCTCCAGATCTTCTAGTGAGTTGAATTCAGCAAACTCCACAGGCTCTACAAGCGGCTCAAAAGGTTTTCTGTAGCTCTCCTTCCACGTTACAGAAAGGGCTCCCATTGTTCTTCCATGAAAGTCATTTGTAAATGATACAAACTTTTTTTTGCCCGTGATTCTTCTTGCGATTTTCAATGCAGTCTCAACACTTTCTGTTCCGGAATTCGTAAAAAAGAATCTGTCGA
>WAJY01000046.1 GCA_015523645.1 Geoglobus sp.
CTCCTCTTGAACTGGATCAACCATGCATAGACTTGTTCAGAAGCTTAAAGATCCTCTTTATAAGAATTCATTTTTTATAATGCTATCTTCGGTGACAAATGCTGGTTTTGGGTTTTTCTTCTGGATGGTTGTTGCTCGATTTTGTTCGGCTGATAAAGTATTAATACGTAATTCTACTGAGTACTACCATGGAAGAGTTATCAGTTAAGGTTCCGAAAGATTTGATCAGGATTCTGAAAGTAAGAGACGAAGATGTCCCCAAGCTTGTCAGGCTTTATCTCGCCATAGAACTCTACAGAGAAGGAAAAGTGAGCCTGGGGAAAGCATCTGAAATCGCCGAAGTTACCAAATGGGAGATGATGGAGATACTATCTTCAAGGAACGTCCCGATACAGTACAGTGTGAAAGATTTGGAGAAAGACGTAAAGACGCTGGAAGAGATGTTATGATTGCAGTTTCAGATTCGAGTCCCCTGATTGCACTGGCTAAGATCGGGAAGCTGGATATTCTAAAAGAACTCTTTGGTGAGATCGTAATCCCAAAAGCAGTCTGGTATGAGGTTGTAGTTAAAGGCAAAGGAAAGCCGGGAGCTGAAGATGTGAGAAAAGCTGAATGGATTTAAAGAGAAGTTGAAGATAGACTCAGCGTTGAGGTTTTGAAAAGTGAGATAGAGGTTGGCGAAGCTGAGGCGATAGTTCTTGCAAAAGAGCTTAACGCCGATTTACTCATAATGGACGAGAGCATTCCAAGGGTTATTGCAGAGTCCATAGGTTTGAGAGTTGCTGGAAGCCTTGCGATCATTTATATTGCTAAGAAAAGGCTAATTAAAGAGGGTCTTGATGACATTTTTGGAGAGTTGAAAGCTAAAGGCGTTAGGTTCAGCGACAACGTTATCAGCATGCTTAAAGAAAAATGGAGAAATGCAGATACTTTCTGACCGACGATATCTGAATAACTGAGATGTTACCTTATAACGAGGTCAATCATGCTCTTCAGAGAATTGCAAAAGGAACAGGAATCGTGTTTGCAGGCACAATCATCTCAATGTTATTCGGATTTTTGAGCAGAGCAATCATAGCAAGATATTTTTTAGTTGAGGAATACGGAGTTTTCAGCTTGGCTTTGACTATATTGAGTGTTGCAGTTGTAATAGCAAAGATGCCAAGAGAGATCCCGTTTACAAAAGTCCTGTGAGTAGAAAGAAACGAAACCAAAACTGAAACAGGAAACTTTTTTAGCCAATATTTTTCTCCAGCCATTCGTTATACTCCCTGAAAACATCTTCGGGAATCGGGTTAATCACATGCAGGTCTTTTACTCGTTTCTTCATCTTCTTGTCCACCGTATAAATTATAGGGGCCGAATGAGCTTTGGCAATGGCAACAACATAGCCATCCCAGGACTCTATTCTGTAACCCATTGCATTTGTTAGAGCTTCTATAGCTAGATCAACATTCACGTCAGTATAGAACGCCGGAGATTTCGTTTCAAGGGTCTTTTTTAAGGCTTCGTAAGCAGCAACTCTTTCAACTCTGAGATAGTTGGTGAGTATGTGGTATGCTCCGAGAAAAGCTGTTACAGGAATCAGGCATCTCTTTCTCCAGAGAAGGACATCCTTTAAAAATTCGAGAGCACGGATCTTTGCCGGATTTTCAAAATGTGAAATTACTATTATGCCAACATCAACTACTCCTTCAATCCTATCTTTCTCATGCTGAACTCTGCTGAATACCACTTTTCTCCAGCCTCCTCATCACTAACAAAGGGTTTTGGAGCGTTGTTTTTGAGATAGCTCATGAGTTCTTCAACCCTCTCCTCAAGACTGCTATCCTTAAGCGTTATCAAAATTTTTTCATCTTTTACCTCTATTTCAAGCTCTGTTTCTTCCTTTATTCCCAGACTTCTCCTTATTTCCTTCGGAATTATAATTCTGCCAAATTTATCTATTTTGACTTTTGCCAATTTAATCACCAATTGGTTATTGGTCTGGTGACATAAATAGGTTATGGTTCATTCTGAAAATTTAATGATTATTGTCCTTCTAATCTCGATTTCATTGTTCCCCTAAGGTATTTTAGCTGCTCAAGAGAGATTGCATTTTACAGAGAGAAAGAACCTTCGAGAATCAGATCTCTTATTTTTACCGCTTTGGCAATCGTGTTATCGACGAGTTTGGCGGTAACTCTGTTGTTGATTCTTGGATCCGTCTATGTCGCTCACGTCTTCAACGAGGAGAGATTGATTTACGCTTTGAAGGTAATATCACTTGCACTTCCTTTCTCAGCTTTAACTGGAACTTTTATAGCAATTTCTCAGGGATTTGGAAGGGTTAGAGAGAAGGTTTACTTTCAAAACCTGCTTTATCCTCTTTTGTGGTTTTCACTTGTGGGAATTGGAGTGTTGTTGAAAGTGGAATTTTACTACATTTTTGTAGCATATGTATTAGCTCAGCTTGTAACATTTTTTGCTCTTGCTACTGATATCTTTAGACTTGGATTGTTTAAACCCAGCTCAATTGATTTAAGATTGGGAAAGGAGCTTATAAGATTTTCAGTTCCTCTGATGTTCACGGGAATCTTTGTATTTGTAA
>WAJY01000047.1 GCA_015523645.1 Geoglobus sp.
GTACTATGATAAGAACAATCAAACCCTAGTTTCGGAATACAAGAAAGGATACAAGACACTCAGCCTTGGGCTATATACACTGAAGCTCTGGCTTGAATACACCACAGGAGAGAAAGTAGATGGATCTGAAGTCTACATACCAGTTGAAGTAATAAGTCCGAGAATGGATGTTACAATTGACTACGACAATCCATCAGCTAAAGAGGTCAAGAAAGGAAATCCGATTGTGATTCACATCGATACAGACAGATCACTGGGATATGATGGAATATGGGCAATACTTGAGGCTCCAATGACAAGTTACAAGCAGAGAGTCTACATTGATGAGAACGGAAAAGCAAATGTAACATTTGAGACGAAGGGACTGCCAACAGGAAACTACAAGATCTATGTGAGAGACACCTTGAATACGATGCATGATGAGCCAAGCCACTGGTACAAGGTGGATCCGGCTGAGAGTGGATATGCAGCCAACTACGACTTGCATGATGACGTTCTGTTTGTTGCACCAATCAAGCTTGTGGAGGAGGTAACTCCAACCCCAACCCCAACACCAACTCCAACACCAACACCTACACCAACTCCAACGCCTACACCTACGCCAACACCAACTCCAACACCAACCAAGACTGCAACACCTACTCCAAAGCCAACCAAGACAGCAACTCCCGTTGTAACAAAGACTACTGAGGAGAAGAAGCCAGGACCAGGCTTTGAGGCAATCTTTGCATTGGCTGGATTGCTTGCAGTGGCGTATCTGCTGAGAAGAAGACAGTAAACTAAATTTTTAATTTTTTATTTTATTAGTTTTTATTTAAGTTACCCTTAATACCTGATTTTCGAAAATATTCAACTTTGCTACTGATGGCATTGCAATCTTATGATTAATTGAAAAATAGTTTTTGAGGCTTTTTTCCAGAAATTACAGCATGTATGGGTAGTTACTTTGTTGTTTTGAGCGCAAAATAGAGAATGGACATTCCAATTGTATATTAGTGGTAAATTTAAAATCTTATGAAAATCTCAAGTATTATTATTTGATTAATTTTTCCACATACTTTACCAAATCTTAAATACTGCATCGCTCATGGAAAAACTGATGGCGGAAAAAAGATTGGTAATCAGAAGGTCAGGATTTCCTTCAAAGGGAGAAATTGTAATTGGGACTGTGAAAAGAGTAATGGACTTTGGAGCCTTTGTGACTTTGGACGAGTATGAAGGAAAAGAGGGACTAGTTCATATAAGCGAAGTAGCACCGGGATGGATAAAGGACATCAGAGATCACGTTAAAAAGGATCAGAAGGTTGTTTGCAAGGTTTTGGATGTTAATCCAAAAAGAGGTCACATCGATCTGAGCATAAAGGACGTGAATGAAAGACAGAGAAGAGAGAAGCTGCAAGAATGGAAGAGTGAGCAGAGAGCCTTTAAATGGCTGGAAATTGCTGGAGAAAAAGCAGGAATTGATAGGAAAGATCTAGAAAAAATAGGGAAGAAGCTCATCAAGAAATTCGACAGCATCTATGCAGTTTTTGAAGAGGTAGCTTATGAGGGTTATGAGGTTATAGCCAAGATAACTGGGGAAAAGCTTGCCAAGGAGATTGCTGAGATTGCGAGGGAACACATCAAGCCATCAAAGGTTAAAGTCAGGGGATACTTTGAGCTCAAGTCATTTGCTGGAGATGGGATCGAGAGGATAAAAAAGGCATTGAGTGTGGTTAAAAAATTTGAAAACAACGAAATTGGTATTGAAGTTGAGTACATTGGAGCACCAAAATACAGGGTGGTTATTGAGAGCGAGGATTATAAAACAGCGGAGTCTGTTTTGAAAAAGGTTGTTGGTGAGGTAACAAAGCAGATGAAGAAGCTTGGTGGTGAGGCTAACTTTATCAGAGAGGCAGTTTGATATGAGGTCTAGGTTTAGAAAGTGTTGTGAGTGTGGGAGGTACACACTGAAAGAGACATGTCCGAGCTGTGGTGGTAAAACCTTTATGCCTTTACCTCCAAGATTTTCCATTGAGGATAATTATGGCAGGTATAGGAGAATGCTCAGAAAGCAGAAAGGATTTTGGATAAGGAGGTGTTATGATGATACAGAGGGTTGATGTGAAATATCTCAAGAAGCCAGAGGAGGTTGGTTTGGAAAATCCCGTGATGATAGAGGGATTGCCGGGGATAGGTCATGTTGGTAAGCTTGTTGCAGATCACCTTGTGAAGATGCTTGACGTTGAAAAGGTTGTGGAGCTTTATTCCCATCACTTTCCACCACAGGTTATGGTTGGTGAGAATGGAGTTGTGAAGCTTCCAAAGAATGAAGTTTACGCGTATAAAGGCGATAACTCTCCAGATTTGCTGATACTTGTGGGAGACTACCAGAGCATTAGCAATGAGGGGCATTATGAGCTTGCGAATGCATATCTGAAAATAGCAAAGGACTTTAAGGTAAGCAGGATATACACCCTCGGAGGATATGGAATAGGAAAGCTCATTGAAGAGCCATATGTTATAGGTGCCGTAAATGATGAGTCACTGATAGATGTTCTTAGAGATGCTGGCGTTAAGTTCGAAAATGGAGAGCCTGCAGGCGGAATAATCGGTGCAGCTGGCTTGATAATCGGTTTGGCAATGCTAGAAAACATACCCTCAGCATGTTTAATGGGAACGACATCAGGTTACATGGTTGATCCAAAGAGCGCAAAGGCAGTTTTGGAGGTTCTTATGAGGCTGCTAAATCTAGAGGTGAGCGTTGAGGATCTTGAGGAAAGGGCAAAGGAGATGGAAAGACTGATTGCCCAGATTAAGGAGATGCAGGAAGCCCAGATACCACAGTTCAAAAGCGATGATGACTTAAGGTACTTCAGATAGCCCGATCTCACTTTTTAAAAATTCTTTCAATAAATTCCCTCTCTCTTTTCAGTATCTCTATCTTCTTCCTGTAGTCTATGTTTCCATATCCGAGGTCGTCCAGCTCCACTGTGATCATGCCATTATAACCTTCCTGAGCAATTTTTTTGAGAATCTCTTCAACATCATGGCTTTTGCTTGCTCCAACATGTACTCCGCTCTCGTTGTAGTAGCTCACGTGCACGTTCTCAATTCTATCTAAAACATTCAGATATCTCTCTGCATCACCGCTCTTCAATGCATGGTTTATGTCAAAGGTTATGCCAAACCCGTATCTGAGGGCATTTTCTACTACCTCATCGAAATCCTTGCAAAGATTGTTGATTTTCGGCTCGCTGTTTTCTAGGAGTATTCTGACTCTCTTTATCCTTGCATACCTTGAAATCATCTCAAAGTATCTTGTGTTAGCTCTGTAGTCATCCTCCTCAGGCTCTCTAGCCACGCTTCTCTTTCCAGCATGTATTGTAAAGCTCGCATTCAGCTTTGACGCTATGCCTATTGCATGCAAATTTGTTCTTACAGTAGCCTCAACTACATGCTCATTGATGCTGCATGGATTTAGATCAAAAACCGCGCAATGCATGGATTTAATCAAATCCCTTACCTCATATATCCTTGATTCATCCTTTGTCTCCCAGTAGTCTGGAGTTTCTATCCAGAACTCAATCCCGTCATATCCAGCTTTCTTGCAGGCTTTTCCTATCTTTTCCATGTCAAATTCGTAAAGGAACATTGAGGAAAAAAGTATCAGCATATCATCTCCATGAACCTATTTTTCCTTTCAACAAGCTTTTTAAACACATCTTTCTCGCTTGAGCCTGAGGAGAGCACGCTAACAACAGCCTCACCTCTCGAGTATCTCTTCCCCCTTTTTGGAATATCTGAAAAAAAAGGATTTCCCACAGGTGATGAGTTTATCACAACCTCTCTGTCTGCGAAGACTATTGCTCTTCCTGCATATCTTTCAGGCTTGCATTCTTCGATCCTTCCTTCCATAGCATCAACATGCATTCTGAACAAGTTGCAGTTGTAAGCCCACTCTATGGAATCAAGAC
>WAJY01000048.1 GCA_015523645.1 Geoglobus sp.
GTATGGAGCTACCATTAGCACCAGTTGAGAGAATTATAAGAAAGGCTGGAGCAAAAAGAGTTAGTGAAGATGCAAAGAGAGCCTTGGCTGAAGCTATTGAAGATTATGCAATTAAGGTTGGAAAAAGGGCTGTTGAGCTTGCAAATCACTCAGGTAGAAAAACTGTTAAGGTTGATGACATAAAGCTTGCCATCAGTCAGGAGTAGTTCTGATTACATCATTCGAATATTTTTTTATTTCGCATTCATAAAGTGTGGGTTGCGATACCTTATCAGCTTTTCAAACATTTAACATTTTAACGCCTATCAGCGCGCTAAAAACAAAGATTGCCTCTGGGTTGCTGCAGGAAAATATAGCTGGCTTGGATATTATTGCTAATACCAATGCTTAAGGCAATGGAGTGCATGATATGCTTTAAAAGATGCAAAGAAGGCTAAAAATTACAAATCTCCATTCATATCTTCCATTCACTCTGCTGTTTCACTCTCTATTTTTTCCTCAACTTTCTCCTCAGCCTTCTTTTTTCTTGTTCTTTTCCTTTTGGCTTTCTTCTCCTCCAATCCAGGTCTTTCGAACTTCTCTGTGAAAACAACCTCGTTTATTTCTTGCAGATGTTTGAATATTTGATCAACAACTGTGAACTTTCCAAGAAGGAAATACTGGTTCAGGCTCACATCCTTTGGAATCTCTACAACAACCTTTCCGTCCTCTATTGTAGGAGACATCTCTTTTCCTGTGTATATCAAAAATAGATGTCTGATTTTATCTTCTGGCTTTTCAACGATCTCTTTTATCTCGTAATCAAAAATTATCTTCTTTCCTGCAAGCGGATGGTTGAAGTCCACAATGGCTCTCCTGCCTATCACTTTTTCAACGACTCCAGTTCTCTCACCAACCCTAATCCTCTGACCAACAGATGGCTTTTCCTTGAACTTTGCTATTGATATTATCTCTTTCTTTTCTGGATCATACTCCCCAAAAGCTTTTTCTGGTGGAACCTCAACTCTTCCCTTATACCCAACTTCTTTTCCCTCAAGATTTTCATCTAAACCCTTTAAAACGTGCCCATCTCCAACCACAACAACCATATCTCCATATCTTGCCCCCTCCTCATAAACTCCATGCTCCTTGGCAACCTCCTCATCAGTCGAGTCTATGACAGTGCCATCTTCAAGTCTCGCTGTGTAGCTTATTTTGACGAAATCGCCCTTTTTGATCATAATTTTCACCTTTCCTACCCAAAGAATCTTGGATTTAAAAATGTATGGTTAAGGTTATAAAAATTGAGCTGATCTTCCTTTCATGGAGGTAGAGGTTAAATTCAAAGTTGACGATCCTGAATCCATCAAAAAAAATGTGGAAGAGATAGCTGAATTTATCGTTGAGAAGGAGGAGGTCGATCTCTATTTCAATCATCCCTGTAGGGACTTCCTTCTTACAGATGAGGCTTTGAGAATTAGAAAAGACAAGGAGGGGATAACCCTCACATACAAGGGAAAGAAGATTGATTTTGAAACAAAAACAAGGGAAGAGGTGAAAGTGAAGGTTGAAGATTTTGTTAGAATGAAAAGAGTACTGGAAAGTCTTGGTTTCAGCATTGCAGGAGAGGTAAGAAAGATCAGAAGAATTTACAGGATGGACGATGTGATCCTCTGTCTTGACCGGATTGAGAATCTGGGAAATTTCATTGAGATTGAAATCGAAACAGAAAAAGTTGATGAGGGGAAAAGAAAAATCTTTGAGATCGCTGAAAGTCTTGGGTTCAAGAGGGAGAAAAGCATAAGAAAGTCTTATCTTGAGATGATTCTGGATGTGGCTGATAGTAACCGAAAAAGATAACACAGCAAGGAGAATAGCTGGGATTCTTTTTAACGAGGTTGATGCAAAGAAAATAAACGGGATTAATGTTTACTTTTCAAAAAACGGAATGTCAGCAGTGATTGGGCTTAAAGGTCATATAGTCGAGCTTGATTTTCCGGAGGAGTACAACAATTGGGCTAAGGTTCCACTGAAGTCATTGCTTGAGGCAAAAATAGTGAAAAAGAAAAAGGAAAAAAAGATAATTAAAACCCTGGAGAGCTTATCCAGAGATGCTGAAAGGGTTACAATAGCAACAGACTATGACAGGGAGGGAGAGTTAATAGGTTTTGAAGCTCTCGAGATAAT
>WAJY01000049.1 GCA_015523645.1 Geoglobus sp.
ATTCTGCACTCTCTAAACAGTATGTCAAGTTTTATCAGCTTGTCATAGCTAAGTATTCTGTAGAGGGGTATAACTCTTCTATATCCATCTGCTTGGTGCAGGCAGATGTAGACTTCTTGAGTTGGATAGCTCTGGAGATTTATGCACCTTATGTCCAGTCCGCTCATGTTTTGTGTTCTTTAACCACCTTTTATTGCCGGAACAAGCAAGATCTTGTCTGTGTCCTTTATTTTCCTCACATCCTCTATCCTTATGCTCTCTCCATCCTCTTTGACTGCCAGTCCCCCCTTGGTTAAATGTCTCAGTATTTCCTCAACTGCCATGGGTTGAGGGACCTCAACCTCCGTATGACCTCCACTTCCCAACTTTTTAAGTATGACCATAAGTTATTTTTTGTTCGGTGAAGATTAAAAAATTAACGGTTAATCAATAACTTTTAAAAATCCTCACCCAGAAACTCAACATCGATCTCCTTCACCCCTTCATCATAAAGATAAGCTTTAATTCCGTCCATGCCAACAATAACCCAAGGAATGCCCGTATTTTTCAAACTCTCCACATCTCTGCTGGATATCTTTCCAATGCCTGTTGGATGCGTATGAAAGATAGCTACCACCTCCATACCGTTCCTTTTTGCTCTTAACCATGCATCGTAAAGAGTTTCAGGCTTTATTTCAAAGAAAAACGGACTTCTCGCCTCGTTTTCAAACTCAACAACCTCCCTGACAATAACGTCTTTACCCCTCTTTTCTCCTATCAAAACACCACATCTTTCGACCTCTACCTTCATTGATACCTCTTCTCTCTCATCTCTCAGATTAATCATCTCTCTAAGCTTCAATGGTATTTTGATTTTCATAGCGAAGCTCTGTCAAATTCTATTAAAAACTCTTCACCTGTCATTACCTTGAATGCTGGCATGCCTTTGAACTTGCTAACAACAAACTCGTGAAGCTCTTTTTGATATGAGGCACAGCAGTCCTTCAGTATCACTACTTTAAAATCGTGACTTACAGCATCAAATGCAGTTGCAAGAACGCATACATGAGTGTTTATTCCTGAAAGCACAACTGTGTCAACTCCAAGCTCCCTTAGAGTTATGTCGAGATCTGTTCTGAAAAAAGCGCTGAATCTCCTTTTTTCAACAACAATGTCATTACTCTTTGTTTTTAACTCCTCTATAACCTCTACACCCTCTGTCCCTCTCACAGCATGCTTTTTCATGTAATTGAATAGCCAGTCATTTTCAAGGTAGCTATCATTTGCAAAGATAACAGGGATGGATCTTTTTCTGCATTCATCAATCATTCTGGCAATCCTGGGAATTATCTTTCTATGTTCCTCTTTAAAGAAGGGTTCATTGCCCTTTATCATGTCGATAACTATCAGTGCTGGCTTCAATTTATCATTCCCTCTTTTACACCTTCCTCTTATCTATGACCCTTTTCGCCTTACCCTCAAACCTTGGTAAGCTCTCTGGTTCAAGTATCTCCACCTTCGGTGTTACGTTAAGATAGCTCCTCAAGGTCTCTCTAACCTTAGTTTCCAACTCTCTCACGTCCATCTTGTCCCTGAACTCCGGCTTGATCTCGACCTGAACCCTCATGTCATCCAGTCCGCTCTCATCTCTCTCAAGAATTATCTGGTAGTGCTCGCTAACCTCCTTGACTTGCATTAATGCATACTCAACATGACTCGGGAAAACGTTTACTCCTCTAACAATGAACATGTCATCCGCCCTACCAGTTATCCTTTCAATTCTTGGATGCCATCTACCGCAGTTACATCTTTCAAGAATCATGCTTGTAATGTCTCCAGTTCTCCATCTGATCATTGGCATTCCTTCCTTCCCCAGAACTGTAACAACTAGCTCTCCACTCTCCCCCTCTCCAAGTTGCTCGCCCGTTTCTGGGTCTACTATCTCGATTAGAAAGAGATCCGCCCAAAAGTGAATGCCTGCCTTCTCGCTGCACTCGCTAACAACAGGACCGCTTATCTCAGATGTGCCGTAGATGTTAATGGCATCTATTCCGGTCTTCTCTTCAATTCTTTTCCTGGTCTCCTCGCTCCATGGTTCAGCCCCAAAAACACCGATTCTCAGTTTTGTATCCTTTTTTATGTCAACACCAATTTTGCTGGCGTATTCTGCAAGGTATATCATGT
>WAJY01000050.1 GCA_015523645.1 Geoglobus sp.
CATTGATACCTCTACAATTGATGCAGAGGAAGTTCAGAAGGGATCGAGCAAGTCCTTTCACAATCCTGCAGAGATTGAAATTGTCAAGAAAGTTGTTGACGAGCTTTTGAGAATGAATCTCGATGCGGATCGAATTGGAGTCATCTCACCCTACGACGATCAGGTCAGAATGCTCAAGGAGGCTGTTGAATGCGAGGTTAAAACTGTCGATGGATTTCAGGGAAGGGAGAAGGATGTTATTGTAATATCATTTGTCAGAAGCAATGATTGCGGAGACATAGGATTTTTGAGGGATTACAGGAGGTTGAACGTTTCCCTGACAAGGGCGAAAAGACTCCTAGTTATGGTTGGGAACAGCAAAACACTATCTTCAGATCCACTTTACAGGAGGCTCATAGGATATGTGAGGGAGAGAGGAGAGATTCTAAGCTCCAGCTCACTTTTCTGAATCTCAGCAAGTCCTAGACAGGCATAAGTCCTTCTCGCTGGTCAAAAACATGGAAAAAATAAAAATAGATTTCGCTAACTTCCTCCTCCACCCATGAAGCTCCCGATATCGCACACCTTTCCATCTGGCTGGAAGAGTGATGGGTCAAAATCGACATATTCAATCTTGTAGTTCTGCACAACATTGCCTTGCTGGGTTAATGTGGCTTTGAATGACTCGCTTACAGGTTCATCTTTCACATCCTCGTATTCTGAAGGAGAAATTGTCTGGGTTGAAGTGAATTTCATCCAATCACAGTCACCCATTTGCTGCATAGCCATACCACCCTTGCTGTACATCGTTGTTGTCAATTTGTTGCCATCATACTTGTTCACGATTATAACCACACCCATTCCCTGTTCAGTTTCACCCTCCATCCTGAGGAGCTTCTGCCTGTTATCAGCATCGAAATAGAACCAGAATTCACTAGTATGGGTTTTTCCATTTTCAGTTATTGTTACTGTTCCATGAACCATTTTCTTTTTCAAATACATCTCGTAGAGTGTTCTTATCGCCTCTTCAGAAGGAATCTTTCCTTCACCTTCATGTGTTTCTGCAGGAGTTGGAGTTTTTTCTGGAACTGAAGTTTGAGCGGGGGTTGGTGTGGGTGATGGGGCAGGTGTTGAGATTCTTTCTTCTTTTTTCTCCCCTCCACCGGTGCATCCTGCTAATGCAATAACTACCAATACCAAAGCAACCAACAATTTTTTCACACTTTCACTCTCCTTTTTAGAATCACCTAGCATCATTCAATATTTATAATTTGCCGTTTCGAAATTAAAAATCTCACGTTCTCAAAAAATACCCCAAAGTTTTAATGCACATTCAATCAACAAATTCTAGAATGATAATTCAGGGAAAGGCTTATTCTGATGAGGAGATAAAAAAAAGGCTCAATCCTTTGATTAGGGAATGGTTTGAGAGAAAGTATGAGAGCTTCACACCACCTCAGAAGTATGCCATAGTTGAGGCTTTTGAAGGGAGAAACGTTCTCATATCTTCTCCAACAGGAAGTGGAAAGACTCTGGCAGCCTTCATGACAGCACTAAGCAAGCTCTTGGATAAAGCAATTGAAGGAAATCTAGAAGACAGGGTTTATGTTGTGTATGTGTCTCCTCTGAAAGCTTTGAACAATGATATTAAAAGGAATTTGGAAGAACCACTTAAGGAAATCTATGAGCTTGCTAGAGAGAAGAAAGTTGATTTGCAAAGGATAAGGGTTGCTGTTAGAACTGGAGATACCGACAGCAATGAAAAACAGAGACAGCTCAGAAAACCACCACATATATTGATCACAACTCCAGAAAGTCTTGCGATTGTTTTGTGTTCACCGAAGTTTTCGAATTCTTTAAAGAGGGTTGAATTTTTGATTGTCGATGAGCTTCATGCTCTTGCCGAGAACAAAAGAGGTTCTCATCTCTCCCTTTCTATGGAGCGACTCCAAGAGATTCAGGAGAGCAATATGGTGAGAATAGGACTCTCAGCAACAATACATCCCATTGAGGAGGTTGCAAGATTTCTTGTAGGATATGAAAATGGAAAGGAAAGGGATTGCGTTGTTGCAGATGTGACATTTGAGAAGAAGATAGACATCCAGCTCATCTCACCTCTAAGCAACATCTTTACAGCCACTGCAGAAGAAATCAATGAAAGGCTATATTCAACAATAGCATCTCTGGTAAAGAATTCAAGAACCACTCTAATCTTTACAAATACAAGAAGTGCTACCGAAAGGGTTGTTTTTAACTTGAAAAAAATTTTAGGAGAAGATTTTCCAATTTCTGCCCATCATTCATCCCTATCCAAGGAAGTCAGACTTGAGGTTGAGGAGAAGCTCAAGAACGGAGAGTTGAGGTGTGTTGTCAGCTCCACAAGCCTCGAACTGGGGATAGACATCGGCTACATAGATCTGGTAATCCTGATAGGCTCACCTAAAAGCATAAACAGGGCTCTGCAGAGGATAGGAAGGAGCGGTCACAGGCTACATGAGGTTAGTGTCGGCAGAATTATCGTTGTTGATCACGACGACCTTGTTGAATGTTCTGTTTTGGCAAAGGAAGCTCTTGAAAGAAGACTTGACAGGATTCACATGCCAGAAAAGCCTTTAGATGTTTTGTGCCAGCATGTGGTTGGAATGGCAATTGAGAGAAGATGGAGTGTTGATTCTGCCTTGAGGGTTATAAGAAGGGCGTATCCCTACAGACATCTGACAAAAGAAGAGTTTCTCAGTGTTTTGAGATATCTTGCAGGAAGGTATTCAGAGCTTGAAGACAAGCAGGTTTATGGAAAGATTTGGTTCGATGAGGAATCAATGGAGTTTGGAAGAAGGGGGAAGATGGTAAGACCGATATACTACCTGAATACAGGAACTATTCCCGATGAGGTGGCTATTGCTGTTGTAACAAAAGATGGAAAGATGGTTGGAAAGGTTGAGGAAGAATTTGCAGAGAAATTGCTTAAAGGAGACATATTTGTCCTTGCCGGCAGAACCTTCAGGTTCCTAAAATCGAGGGGCATGAAGATTGTTGTGGAGGAAGTGAAGGATGAGAAACCAACTGTTCCAAGCTGGTTCTCGGAACAATTACCCTTGAGCTACGATCTTGCAATGAGAATTCAGAACTTCAGGAGGGAGATGGAGGTAAGGATAAGAGATGGATATGCTGTTGACTGGCTTCTCAAAAACTTCCCCATTGATGAGAACTCTGCATATTCGATGGCAGAGTATTTTGATGAGCAGGCTAGATTCAGCATCATACCCCACAGCGAGAGACTTGTTGTTGAGGTATTAGAAGAGGATAGAAACCATTACTTCTTCCACACCTTAGTTGGAAGAAGAGCAAACAACGCAATTGCAAGAGTTTTTGCATACCGAGCAGGAAAGTTGAAGAGGTGTAATGTGCAGTTCACCGTTAATGACAACGGCTTCGTCTTGATTCTTCCTCGGTATCGAATGCTGGATTATGATGAAATAGAGGACTTGTTCACACTTGAAAACTTCAGAGAAGATCTTAAAGAATCTTTGATGAAAACAGAAATTCTCAGAAGGAGGTTCAGGCATGTTGCTGTAAGGAGCTTTATGATTCTGAGAAATTACCTTGGAAGAGAGAAAAGTGTCTGGAGACAGCAGATAAATGCAGACACACTTTTGAAGATGATTCTGAAGAATTTTGGAACAGAATTTCCGGTGATAAAGGAAACATTCAGAGAGATTATGGAGGATGCGATGGACATAAAAAATGCCATGGAGTATCTAAGCAAAATCGGAAAGGAAATCAAGCTTGAGATAACAAGAGTCCCTTATCCAAGTCCATTTGGCTTGAATCTCTACGTCATGGGCGAGGAAGATGTTGTGTTAATGGAGGACAGGAGAAAAGTCCTCAGAGAATTGCATGAGAAGATCATGAGCTACATTTCTGCCAACTCATGATATAGGATCGAGCAGTTTTTATTTGTAAATGCATAACTTTGAGGGATGATAGCATCTGCACCTGGAAAGGCGATACTCTTTGGAGAACACTCAGTGGTATATGGAAAGCATGCTGTGGTATCTGCAATCAACCTTAGGTGTTATGCCAAGGCTGAAAAAAGCAGGGAGATAAGAATAGTCTCGAATTTTGGAACAACATCCCTTGACTTCAAGGGCTTCCATGCTTACATCTCCTATGCAATAAAGAGATTCCGGGAAATCAAGCCAATATCTGGGGTTGAAATCCAAGTTAAAAGTCAGATTCCCCCTGCAAGTGGTCTCGGGAGTTCATCAGCCACAACTGTATCGGTTTTGCATGCAATGAATGCTGAATTCGAGGCAGGTTTATCCAAGGATGAGATATTCGAGCTTGCTAAGAGAGTTGAGCTCGATGTACAAGGAATTGGGAGCGGTACAGATCCCTTTATATCAACATTCGGCGGATGCTGGGTTCTTCCTGAAAAAAAGAGATTTGATACAAAACTTGAGTTTAGTGTGATAAACAGTGGAAAGCCCTCAGTAACTGCAGAGATGGTGAGAAAAGTGAGAATGCTGAAAGAAAGGTATCCTGAAATAATAAATCCGATTCTTGACTCTATGGATTCCATCGCATTATCAGGCTTCCATGCCTTGGAAAAAAACGATCTCTCTAAAGTTTCAGAGCTTTTCAAAATCAATCAAAGCCTTTTGAGGGCTTTGGGTGTGAGCACTCCTGAGATCGACGAGATTGTAGCTGAAGTGGAGAAAAAGGGACACTCTGCAAAAATAACAGGTGCTGGAGGTGGAGGCTGCCTGTTAACAACTGGAGAGGGAGACATGAGGATAAAGTTATCCTCTGAAGGGGTTAGACTTGAAGATCATGAGGTTTGGAATTCTGTTTAGGAAAAATTATTTAGGGGATTCTACAGCATCAAGCCTTTGAATTTCAGTGAAAATTTTTACACTTCGTTTTATTTTCTAGTGTATTAGCTATGATGGACGTGTCCACTTAACACAAACAATTCCTCAGCGGATTGTTGTCTTCTCCCGAAATTATTTCTCATTTCAACAAACACCTGTGTGAAACTCGATGAAAAAGCGATAAAATGGATAATCAGAGAGAAAGAGAAGGAAACGCTAAGCAAAATACTAGCAGAAATCGAGAAAATAACACCAAGAAGAGTAAATCGGATCTACAAGAAATACAGAGAAACAGGAGAAATGCCAAAACTAAGAAAACCGGGAAGACCCAGAAAGGAACTAACAGAGGAAAAGAGATAAATGCTATAAAAGAAGTCTACGAAGAATACAGGTGCAATGCAATAGTTCTCCAAACGATCTTAAAGCATAAGGGATGCAACATAAGCAAGAACAAAATCCACGAAGTGTTGAAGATGAACGGCTATGCAAAGGAAGAGAAGAACAAAAAGAAGAGAAAGAAGTGGATTCGCTACGAAAGGAGGCATTCCATGGAATTATGGCATGCTGACTGGTTTTATTTTAACGGAAAGTGGATAATAGCCTACTTAGATGATGCATCTCGTTTAATTGTTGGTTGTGGAGTATTTGAGAGTGCAACAGCAGATAATGCTCTACAAGTTTTAAAAGAAGCCATGGATAATTATGGTAAACCTGAATCAATTCTCACCGACAGAGGAACTCAATTCTACGCATCTGCAGGCAAGAAGGCTAAAGGTATCTCAAAGTTCGAGAAATTCCTTGAAGAGAATGAGATTAGGCATATCGTTGGTAGGGTAAACCATCCACAAACGAATGGAAAGATTGAGAGGTTCTTTGGCCTTATGGAGCAGAAAGCCCATCTTTTTGATTCTGTTGAAGAGTTTGTTAGCTGGTATAATTACGTGAAGCCGCATATGAG
>WAJY01000051.1 GCA_015523645.1 Geoglobus sp.
GCCATGGAGTGAAGATATGGAGAAAGAGGTAAATGAGCTTCGGGAGATAGGATTGAAACACGGTCTTACTGTTGCCTACAATATGGCAGATCCTACGGTTGAAGGCAGGATAACCCTTCTCAAAAACACCCTGCTTCCCGCACTGGAAAGAGCTGGGTTTGAGAACATACTGATTGATACATCAGTGCTCAACACACCGGCAATAGCATTCTCGCTGATTGCGTGCAAAAAAATCAAGGAAGAATTTGGACATCCTGTGGGATGCGCTCCATCCAATGGCACCGATATGTGGAAGATGCCAAGAGAAAAGTGGGGGAGCCTTGGATTCGCTGCTGTTGACAGCGCGGCACATGCAATAACAGCATTACTGTGGAACGACTTCATTCTTTATGGTGCAATTGAGAATGCGAAGTGGGTTTTTCCGGCAGTTGCAACAGCAAATGCGATACTTGCAACATTCATTTACGATGAGAGCAAAGAGCTTCCTGAAGGTGAACATCCTCTGAACAAGCTCTTTCCGGAGTTTGTTGATGAGCTTAAAGGTAGGGGAAATCTTTAATCCCCTGCCCCTTACATTTTAATTACATAGCTAGAGGGGTTGATGAAAATGGCATCAGGCAAAAAGATTGATAAAACTATTTACTTTCGTGGAATCTCAATCTTATTACTTGCAGCTTTGCTCATAGCTGCCTCGCTTTCAGGTTGTACAACAAAAAACACTGTAAACCTTGTTAAGCTCTCTCCCCCAGACATGCTTGAGCAGATCAAGCTCGGTAAAATTGATGCATTTGTTGCCTGGGAGCCGTTTCCAAGCAAGGCTGTTGAGAGTGGCTTTAAAGTTTTCATGACATCAAAGGACATCTGGCCAAATCATCCCTGCTGTGTTGTTGCATACAAGATAGGGAAGGCAGATGATAAAACTCTCAGGGCATTGGTCTGGGCACATGTTAAAGCAACAAGATTCATAAAGAATCCGGAGAATAGAGACAAGATCATTGAATATGCATCTGAATTCACAGGACTGGACAAAAGAACGGTTAGCATTGCCCTTCAAAACATAAAGTACGTTGAATACCCAGATGAAAAGGAATTCAGGCACTACTATGAATTTCTTAAAGAATCAAAGATTCTGAAAAAATCTGTTGAAGAATTGGGCTATGAAAGCGAGGACTCATTCTTCAACGATTTCCTTAGGAAGGACATATATCAGGAGGTTATAAAAAAGCTTGACGAGAATCCAAATTACGTTCCTGAAAAAGCAAGCTCAATAAAACTCGGCTACATAACCGGAGATCTGCATCACCTTGCGCTCTATGTAGCTTTGAAGGAAGGATATCTAAACCAGGTTTTCGACAAGGTTGAGCTAAAGCAATTTCCAAATGGAGTTGCAATAATGGAAGCCTTCAGGCTTGGAGAGCTTGATGCAGCATATCTTGGAGGTGCTCCTGCAACGCTCAAAAGGATAAACGATGGAATTGAAATAAGGATTGTGGCTGGTGTCAATAACGAGGGATCTGCAATAATTGTGATGGGAGACGTGAGCAAACCGGAGGATTTGGCAGGAAAGACGGTAGCTATTCCTGGATTCGGGACTGTTCAGGACTTTCTGATGAGAAAGGTTCTTGCAGAGGGAGGGTTGACAGTAAAGTGAGAAAAGCCCAATCCTTTTTTCTGTTTATTTCTGCGTGGTACCTTCTTTCCTTCCTCAACGTACTTCCATATCCTCATACAACAGCCATAACCTTTGCAACTCTCCTCGTAGAAGGTGATCCTGTTTTAGGCAAAACAATAATAGAGCATTCAATTTCAAGCATTCTCAGGGTGGTAACTGGCTCGGGAATTGCCTTTCTCATCTCAATACCTCTCGGAATTTTAATGTGGTATGAGAGAGTTTACTCCCTCTTTTATCCAATACTTGAAGTTCTGAGACCAATTCCACCGCTAGCATGGATACCGCTATCTTACATTCTCTTCGCCTCCTTTCCAAACCCAACAGTCTTTGCCCAGATATTCATAGTCTTTGTCGGGGCATTTTTCCCAAGCTTTGTTACAATTTCAGACTATGCAAGAAACACTCCAAGCGAATACATAGAGCTTGCAGAAGTTTTTGGCGGAGATGAGATGAAGATTCTCAGGCGGGTTGTGATTCCATATTCAATCCCGGGCATAATCACTGGCATAAGGGTTGGATTGGGAGTTGGCTGGATGAGCATAATTGCAGCTGAGATGATAGCAACATCAGGCTCGGGAATTGGATACTTCATAATGGTGATGTATGAGGTTGGAGGAAGAATGCCCGAGATAATATCCGGAATGGCGATGATTGGCATAATTGGCTACGGAATGAATGCGATACTGCTCAAGCTTGAGGAGAGATTTCCATGGCACTCGAAGTCAAGAACGTGAAGAAGAGATTTGGAGACTTGAATGTTCTTGATGGTGTTAGCTTTACTGTAGAGGATGGAAATTTTGCTTGCATAGTTGGAGAATCTGGATGCGGGAAAACAACACTGCTCAAGATAATAGCAGGAATAGAGAGGGCTGATGAGGGTGAGATAATCTACAATGGAAGACCGGTAAAAAAAGAGGACATAGGATATGTTTTTCAGGATGACAGGCTTTTACCTTGGAGAACAGCTCTAGGAAACATACAGTTTGCTATGGAGATGAGGGGAATAACCGACAAAGAAAAGGCTAAGAGCTACCTTGAGCTTGTCGGGCTGAAGGGTTTTGAGAGCTACTATCCCCATCAGCTCAGCGGCGGAATGAGACAGAGAGTTGGAATATGCAGGGCTTTGGTTGTAAATCCGGAAATACTCTTGATGGATGAACCATTTGCAAGCCTTGATGCGCAGACGAGAAACAGAATGCAGATGGAACTTCTGAAAATATGGGACAGAGATAGAAAAACTGTGATTTTTGTAACTCACAGCATTGACGAGGCTGTTTTTCTTGCTGACAAGATTGTTGTGCTGTCAAAACGTCCTGCAAGGGTGATTGATGTTGTTGATATAGACATAGAGAGACCGAGAGACAGAACTGATGAGAAGTTCATCTCATACAGGAGGAAGATAATGAGATGCTTGTCCAGCATCAATCACGCTCCTCAAACCTGACAACCTCATACTCCCCGCCAAGCTCGTAAAGTGTAAGTATGTAGAGCAGATAGCTCAGTTTGTTTATCCATCTGATTGCATCACTCCCAATCTTTCCATCTCTATGGAGTCTCACAAGCCATCTCTCAGCCCTTCTAACAACCGTTCTCGCAACACTCAGAAGAGCGGTTGTGGTGTTTTGCTCAAGAACAACAAAGCTGTTTGGGAGTGAAACATCCCTGATAACCTCTTCTATCATCCTTGAAATTTCAGCAACGTCTCTTTCAAAGATCATTCTATTTCCAGAGCTTACCTCAGCCCCAACATAAAACATCTTTTTCTGGACATACTCTAGTATCTCTCTTGTTTTACCCCTTGAACTCACCTTGGCTAATCCGAGAAACGCATTTGCTTCGTCAACACTTCCAACAGCCCATATCTCCTCACTATCCTTTGGAATTACGTCTTCCCTTATGCTCTTCGTGTTGTACACATCCTCCATTCTAACCAAACCACCTGCTATCTGCAGTTCTTGATCAAATTCCTCAGAGTCTCTTCAGCCGCAGTATGGGGATCGATTTCATTCCTAACCACTCTCTCGACTGTATTCCTGAAATGGTTGAAGTGCTTCGAGACAAGCAACCCCTTTATCTCATCTGCAACGATATCAAAGATCTCCCTGCTAATCCTCCTGACCCTCCTTTCCTTGAGCTTTCCGCTTGATTTGAGATGACTGAAATGCCTTTCAATTGCATCAACAAGCTCATCTATGCCCTCACCCTTATCTGCCACGGTGGTGATTATTGGCGGAATCCAGTCTTTGCCTCTCTTCATTCTCTCAAAGATCTCTCCGCTTTCAACAGCATACTCGTCAGCATGACTTGTCTTGCTTAAAATCTCCACAGCCTCCTGATCCATCATGATCATTGATTTCAGCCATTTAACAGTCTTCTCCGCTCCTCCAAGATCGGCTTTGTTAACAACATAGATGTCTCCAATCTCGAGAATTCCAGCTTTGTTGATCTGGATGTCATCTCCCATCTCGGGCATCATGACAACTATGCTTGTGTCTGCAACCTCCACAATGTCAACCTCGCTCTGTCCAGCTCCAACCGTCTCAACGAGAATCACATCAAAGCCGAAGGCATCAAGCAGTCTTATCACATCTCCAGTCTTTGCTGCAAGACCTCCAGCCTTTCCCCTTGAGCTCATACTCCTGAAAAACACACCCGGATCGAGCCATAGATTTTTGCTTACATCGAGCCCTTCCATTCTGAGTCTATCTCCAAGCAAAGCTCCACCTGTGAAGGGTGAACCTGGATCTACTGCAACAACTCCAACCTTCTTGCCCTTTCCCCTGAATTTTTGAACCAATTTGCTTACCGTTGTTGATTTTCCAACTCCCGGAAAGCCGGTAATGCCAACAACATGGGCATTTCCTGTCTTTTTGAAAATTCTCTTCATTATTTCCTTTCCCTCAGGGTAGTCATTCTCCACATAGGTTATTGCTCTTGCAAGTGCCCTTCTGTTGCCCTCCTCAAGCCCCTTCACAATGTCCTCAAGTCTCATGCTTTCGCCTTCTCTCCCCTCTTTTTCTCTGGAACTCTCTTCCTGATGAAGTCGATTATTCTTTCAATGGGAGTGCCGGGGATGAAGACCTCATCAACTCCCATTTCTTTCAATCTCTGGATATCATCCTCAGGCACTATTCCGCCAACAAGAATGACCATCTCGCTCAGATCTCCGCCGTACTCCTCTATGTATTTCATCACCTTTGGTACGAGAACCATGTGAGCTCCGCTGTGCAAAGAAATACCAACAACATCAACATCCTCCTGCACGGCTGCCATCGCAACCTCCTCTGGGGTGCGATGCAA
>WAJY01000052.1 GCA_015523645.1 Geoglobus sp.
CCAGCCACGATTGTGTTGGCACCAACCGTTATAGCCAGAACAACAGCAATCACTTCAGCAGGTAAAAGCCATCTCTCACTTATCCTTCTTGGCTCAATAAATCTGTATGTTGCTGCAAGAGCCACAGTAACAATTCCTATTGCCCCTATGAATATGAAGGCTATTAACACAAAAACCGAGTGAATGCCGTGATAGGAGAAGATGCTTCCAACAGTAAGCATAACCGCAGACATGTAGATTGCTGAGTAGAAGTTATCCTTGGAGAGCCATGCACCTACAGCAAAGATTATTGAAGCAATGGAAAGCAAGGCAACAACGATAACCTGCATAAGGCAAGCTGAGACAATTGATTAATAAGTTTTGCTAAATTAAGCTGAAAATTTAAAAAGAGAAGGGGAAATTGAAAAGTTTTTTAAGGATTATTTAATTACCTCGCCACCCCTTGGCTTGTATATGCAGTTTGGTTCTGCAGAAAGGTAATCGCCGGTGACAGCATATGCCCTAGCCCTGCTACCTCCGCAAATGTATCTGAATTCACACTTCCCGCACTTCCCCTTTAGCCTCTCTGGATCCTTGAGATTTTTAAAAATCTCTGATTTCATGTAAATTTCTTCCAAACTTGTTTCCCTGACGTTTCCAGCCTTTATAGGAAGAAATCCGCTCGGGTAAACATCTCCAACATGACTTATGAAAAACATCCCCCTCCCATCTGTTATACCCATCATCCTCCTTATTCCATCCCTTGCTATGCTCCTTCCATGAGCTCCTGCGACTATCTCCTTTCTCTCACCCTCTGGAAAGTCCTTTATTGCATCGAGAAGCCTGAGGTAGAGTTCTCCATGCTCGATGTCATAAGCTCCTCTGTCCCTCATGTACTCTATCCTTCTCAGATGGGTTGCTGCAGAGCTCTTGACATTCAGCCCTGTTTTCCTTGAAAGATCGTAAAGCCAGCTAAGCACATCCTCAAACTCTTGTGGAGAAGGCATGTATTCTGGTTTTGCCCTTCCAGTTGGGACGACAAAGAAGACATCCCACAGGGTAATCTCGCTCTCAATCCCGAGCCTTGCGATGTTTGGAAGATCATGGATGTTGAATGTCGTCACAGTTGTGTTGATTTGAGATGAGATCCCAAGCTCACTTGCCAAATCGAGTATTTCAAGGCTTGTCTCGAAGGTTCCGCTAACTCCCCTAAAGTGATCATGAATCTCTGGATTGCTCCCATCCAGACTTATGGCTATCCTCGAAACTCCGGCATCCTTCAGCTTTTCAAGCCTCTTCTCTGTTGCAAGCCTTGTTCCACTGAAGGCTATGGCAGTTCTAATGCCACTTTCGCTAGCATACTCCACAATTTCAAAAACATCCTCTCTCATAAGAGGATCTCCGCCGGTGAAAACTAGCAGTGGATGAGGCTTGCCAAAATCCAAAAGCTGATCCACAACTCCAAATGCTTCCTTTGTTGTGAGCTCATCAGGATGCCTTTTTCTTATCGCCCTTGCTCTGCAGTGCTTGCATGCAAGCATGCACGCCCTTGTAATCTCCCAGAATACGATGAAGGGCTTTTTTGTTATGTCCAAATACATTGCACCACCTCACATCATGGAAAGGAGAGCAAAGACCTTAGCATCCTCAATTATGTTATCGATTCTCGCATACTCATTGGGCTCGTGTGCCTTTCCATCAACTGTGGACCATACAGCAGTCTCAAAGCCTGCCCTTCTGAAAAATGAGGCACAGGTGTTTCCACCAATACCTATCACCTTAGCATCAATACCCCTTGAAATCTTTAGGGCATTTTTTATTCTGACAACTATCTCGCTGTTTTCTGGAGTTGGTGGACTGCTTTCGTCCTGAATTACCTCAAGCTCGCATGAAAAACCATCCTCTTTCTCTTTCTGAGTAAGAAAATCGTTCACAAACTCTATAACATCCTTGTTTGAATATTTTGGAAGAATTCTGCAGTCGAAATAGCTTACATCAATTCCAGGTATCGTGTTTGGATTGTCCACATTCTTCTCTCTTTTTGTTGGCTCAAATGTTGAGTGGGGTGGCTCAAACAACTCATCTCTGATGTTGAAATTCTCATGAAGAAGTTTATCCAGCTCAAGCAGTATTTTCATAGCTCTCCTGCTCGCATTTACAAAAAGATCTGGGCGAGAAGCATGACCCTGCTTTCCAAATATCTTTATCTTGAGCCAGAGTATGTTCTTCTCAGCTATTTCTATTGTGTTTCCCTCAGGTGTTCCTGCATCTGGAACAAGAAAGAGATCATCCTTTTTGAAAATTTTTTCCCTGAGAATGTGCTTTATTCCATATTTGCTCCCCGTTTCTTCATCCGAAACAAAAACCATTCCAAAGCTTATCTCAGGTTTCCTTTCGCTCAAAATCATTCCTGCAAGCAATGCTGAGGTTATTGCCTGATTGTTATCCTCACTACCTCTTCCAAATACCATTCCATCCTTTACGACAGGCTTGAAAGGATCTGTGTTCCACAAACTCAGATCTCCTGCTGGAACTACATCCATATGGGTGATTATCCAAAGGGTCTTTCTGCTTTTCCCCCTCACCCTTGCAACTATGTTCGGTCTAACCCCATTTTCAGCTCTTTCATCTTCGGCATCCAATCTCTCTACCTCATCTGCAAAGTCCAAGAG
>WAJY01000053.1 GCA_015523645.1 Geoglobus sp.
ACACCTTTGGCAAATGATACAAGCTTCGGTATAGGATTTGCTCCCTTTACTCAGACTGAAAGTCTTGTTTACAACGTTGAAAGGAGGATATATCTTGAATTCAGGAAAAAAGAGAAGGCTATTGGAGAGGATGTGAAGGTAATGGGATTGAGGGAAGGGGACAGGATAAAGCTTACAATTGCCTGCGCCTTTGTGGATAGATATGTGGATACGATAAATGATTATCTAACAATTAAAGACGACATGAATAGATTTGTTGAGGAAGTGGCAAAGGAATACGTTAACAGGGATGTGGACATATCAATCAACACCGCAGACAACATAGAGAAGAAGATTGTCTATCTAACCGTAACAGGAACATCTGCCGAAAATGGCGATGATGGTAGTGTTGGAAGGGGTAACATATGCAATGGGATTATAACTCCTGCAAGACCCATGTCCATGGAGGCAACAAGCGGAAAAAACCCAATAAATCATGTCGGAAAGATATACAACCTCCTTGCAAATCAGATAGCACGGGACTGTTATGAGGCAATTGAAGGAATTAAGGAAGTTTATGTAAAGATACTCTCCCAGATCGGGAAGCCCATTGATAAGCCAAAAACATTAAGCATACAGATAGTTCCGGAGAGGGGATATCAGGTTGAAAAAATGGAACTCAAGGCAAAAACGATTGCTGAGGAGTGGCTTAACGACATAACAAAAATAACCGATATGGTGATAAGCGGTGAGCTAACAACCTTCTAAAGTGATTTATAACACCTTCACAAAATTCTCATTGTGCTGTGTGTTAGGTGCAAGGGCAGAAACCTATGCGGGACTTCATGCCCCATACTTGATTCATTTAGGTCAAAAAACCTTTTTTTGAATGATGTAGATGAAAGACCAACACCTCCATCGGTTTTTGTTGGGAGAACTGGATATCCAAGGGTTTTTGCTGGTCCAATGATAGTGCTTGGCAATGAGAACCCAGAATTTTTTGAAAACCCGGCAAGGTATTCAAAGAATGTAGAGGATGTTCTGGCTTTAAGGATGAGCCTTGCAAGAACCTACAAAAACTTTTCAGTTTTCTCGGCTTTAAATCCAGACAGGCTTCTTTTGGAACTCCAGGAAATTGCAGCAAGCTTAAAAGACGTTGATGTGGAGGGAGAATACGAAAAGATCATCAAAAAACCTGCAATAGACGATATAGTAATGCCCTCTGGGATCTCAGCCGTCTATAGAAAGATAAGAATTACCTCAAATCCAAAGATTCCCTCAAAGCTCGAAAAGATTGCAAGTGATGACATCAAAGCTGTTGAGGCTGTTAGGTTGTTGCATGAATCGGGCTATTCAACCTCATACCTGCAGAGGGTTCTTTCTGTTGGCTTGCTGGGGATTGAGAAGAAGTTGGTTCCAACAAGATGGAGCATCACAGCCGTTCACGACATGATTGCAGAGGAATTGAAGAAGGAGATAAGGTATTTTGACGAAATCAATGAGGTTCTTTTATTCAGCTACGAACACTATGGAAACCACTTTGAGGTGATTTTGTATCCTTCATGCTATACCTTTCAGCTTGTTGAGATATGGATTGAAAAAAGCTTGTGGAGTCCTGAGAGGACATGGATAGGTGTAGATTGCGAGGGCATAAAGAGAAAATCCCAGTATTCAGAGCTCTCAGGGGGATATTATGCAGCAAGACTGCCTGTGGTTGAGTTTATGCACAGAATGAGAAGGCAGGCTGGAGCTATAGTTATAAGGGAGATCAAACCAGAATATTCTGCTCCTCTTGGAGTCTGGGTAGTTGAGGAAGGTGTTAGGGAAGCTCTCAATTCAAAACCGGAAAGATTTGAAGATTTGGAAGATGCCTTGAGAAACGCCGGGAGCAGAATAAAAACAGATGAAAGACTATGGAAAAAGCACATCAAGCTCTTTTTCCAGCCCTCTCTGGATCAATACCTTGGTAGCTCCTAGCTCCAACCCTCCCTATCAATCTGCTTGCAACAAAATTCCCAATTCTTCCGCATTCTTCAAGCCCCTTCTTCTTGTGCCAACCATAGATAAAACCTGCATTAAATGCGTCTCCAGCTCCTGTTGTGTCCACCGCCTTAGCATAGAACGGCTTTACAAAATACTCTCTTTTTCCATCTGTGACATAGCATCCAGAACCTCCAAGCTTTACTGCTACTATTTCCACACCCATGTCTATCGCGATTTGACATGCAGTTTTGTAATCTTCACCGAAAAGGGCTTCCATCTCTCTCCTGTTTGGGAGAAAGATAGTTGTGTTCTCCAATATCGTTTTTAGGTCATCAATGCCTCTCTCAACATATGGCAACCCTGGATCAAAGCTTATACACTCAGCAATCCTTGCAATCTTTTTTTGTGATTCGAATGAGCTAAGTCCATTCTTGCATATGAAAGAAGTCATGTGTATCAACTCAGAACTTTCAACAAGCCTCATATCAATCTCCTCAAACTCTATCGTATCATTAACCCCAGGATCTACAAGTATCGCCCTCTCTCCCTCTTTATCCACAAATATCATTGCCTTTCCACTCCTTCCTTTGGCTTTTATTATTCCAGAGAGATCTACCCCTCTCCTTTTAAAGTCTTCAAGAAGGATCTCCCCTTCTCTGTCATTACCGACTTTCCCTATAAATCCTGTCTTTAAACCAAAAGTTGCAAGTCCGGCAATTGTGTTTGCAGAACTGCCACCCGGATGCATTTCAACATCTATCACGTATCCCTCCTCATCCTTTCCCGGAATTTTATCCACCTTGAAGATCTCATCCAAATTCAATGCACCGAATCCAACAATCATCCAAGCTCACCTGCCCTACCTCTAAGCTTTTTCCTCATTCTAATAGATCTTTCCACAACTCTCTCATCAATCTCAAAATACATTTCAAAATTTATTCCTGAAAGAAGAGGATGTCCCTCTTTGCAAATTGACCTTATTCCCCTCCATCCCTTTTCTTTATACTCAATGACAACAACAGCCTCTGCAAGAGCAGATTCACTTATTACAGCAAGATTGGAATGTTCCAAGGCAAATCTGTTGCCGTTAAAGGATAAGGCAAGTTCGCCAATCTCCCTTGCATACTCAAGCATGTCAGCATCTGAAATGCTGTCTCCGATGCATGCGATTCTCTCTCCATCATAACTTTCCACAATCTCCCTCTTCCTTTTGCTTCCAACAACCTCAACATCCTCCATAATTTCCCAAAAAGGTGTGGACTTTAACTTTCTCCAGAAAAAATCTTCAAGATATTCGATTACCTTGTTGTCTTGATCTTCCAATGATATTTGCCCAAGCTTTGCGATCTCCTCAACCTTCCTCAGGATCCATTCTTTCCAACTTCTCTCTATTCTGTATTTCTCAGGATAAAATTCTGTTCCATACAGGTTATTTCTCAGTCCAAGCATTTCAGCAGTTTTTTTCAAGAAAGAGGAGTAGCTTGTTGAGATCACAGCAACTTCCATTTTCTCCTTTATCAAATCCATGGCAAGCCTAGCATCTTTAACAAAAACAACATTGTTCACACCGAAACTTTCTATGTCCTTGGATGTTATCCCAGAAGCCACAAGAAAAGGTGCAAGAAGCTTAAGGGTGTATCCAGCCTGATAATCATCTCTTCTCTGGCTATAGACCAAGTAATCATCATACTGGCTCAACCTTTCGAAAAATTCCTTGTTTCCAAAAACATGGAGGCTGAGCTCATATGCTATGTCGTTCAACACCCATGGTCCTTCCCAGTCGGTGAAAAGATGCATAACACAAGTTGTTGTGGCATTTAAATTAATATCCCTTTGTGGCTCAATAAATTAGAAAAACTCCGAGTGTTATGCATCAAAATCTTTTTATTTCGTTAACCAAATTAAATTTATGGTTAACGAAAAGGGTAAAGAATTGCTCAAAACGAGCCTATCGATTGTTATGGCAGTAATAACTGCCATCTCAGCCAACATAAGCTTTAAATTCGGTCCAGTGCCCTATACTATGCAGAATTTTGCTGTGATGCTTTCAGGATTTATACTAGGTCCTGTATACGGGGCTGTAAGCCAGCTGATTTATTTGAGCATGATTGCAGTTGGACTGCCTTTTGCAGCAGGTGGAGGTGGAATAGGGGTGTTTTTCGGTCATACTGCAGGATTTTTGATTGCCTTTCCAATTTCTTCATTTCTTGCAGGTATCTTTGCAAGAAAGCTGAGAAAAAACCTTAAAATTCTTTGGCTGTCAACTTTTTTAGCCTCCATTCCCATTTATCTCCTCGGATTCCTAGTATTTTTCAGACTAGCTATTGGAAATCATCTTCTAGCAGAGTGGGCTAGAAAAGCAGTTGAGAGCTTTGGCATAAGCTCCTCCTCATTCTTCTTCATCATTTTCACAGCCACAGTATTGATTTACATACCCCAGGACATGCTGATCGATCACCTTCTTGCAGTCCTTGTTTACATGTATGTTGATAAGCTGCTTAAGGAAAGGGGGATAGAGCTCTGATAGAATTCAACATTAAAAGCTACACATACCCAAACGGAACAAGGTTGCTGAACAATTTTAGAGGAAAGATATCAGAGAGCTGCTTCATCTCGGGATACACAGGAAGTGGGAAGAGCACGTTATTAAAAACCTTCAACGGACTGATTCCCGATTTTTATGGTGGAGAGTTCATTGGCAGGGTTAGGGTTTTTAATGCCAGACCCTCTCCAAATGCGGCATTTTTCATACTCCAGAATCCATATGAGCAAATAACATCCATAAGAGTTTTAGATGAGCTAATCTTTCCTGCAATTCAGTCTGGGATGAGCTATAGAGATGCTAAAAAGGATGCAATGGCTATTGCAGAGGAAATGGGAGTTGGTGATCTTTTGGACAGATTTACGTTTGAGCTTTCTACAGGAGAACTGCAGATCATTGAAATCCTCTCCGCCCTCATTTCCAAAAAAAAGGTCATACTGCTTGATGAGCCTTTTGCTCATCTCAGCAGAAAAAATGCAATGAAAATGATTAAGCTTCTCGAAGATGTTTTCTGTGTTATTAGCGACCACAGAACTGAGTTCTCCAATTTCTTTCCTGAAAGAATAGATCTGGGAACAAGGAAGCTGAAGTTAAAGAGATTGAAGTCAAAAATAGGTGAAACCATCTTTGAGGGTTCAATAAAAATCAAAAGGGGGGAGATAGTTGCTATAACCGGAGACAATGGTTCAGGAAAAACTAAACTGCTTAAGAGAATAGCAGTGGAGATGAGGGAATTAAAGCTAGATTTCGGTATCTCGCTTCAAAATCCAAACTATCATCTAACCGAGTCGAGAGTGATGAAAGAAGTGCTTAGAAATGATACTCTAGAAAAATTTTGGTTGTTGAATGTGAAAAACAGGCACCCTCACTCATTGAGTCATGGTGAGGCAAAGAGGTTGAGCATTGCAAAGATATTCAGGCATGAGGTTCTGCTTCTGGACGAGCCAACTGCAGGACAGGATCAG
>WAJY01000054.1 GCA_015523645.1 Geoglobus sp.
GTGCAAGAATGCTACAATGCCTAGAAATAGAACATCCAGCAGGAAAGCTACTGGCTGAGGGAGCTATAAGACAAAGAGATGAGGTGGGGGATGGAAGTAAAGGTGTTGTGATCTTCGCAAGTGAGCTTTTAGTGAAGGCGGATGAATTGCTGTCCATCGGCTTAAAACCCTATGAAATTGCAAGAGGATACGAACATGCCTTACAAGTGTCACTAAAATTGTTGAGAGAGAGAGCAGAGAAAATCGAAACTGACTGGAAAACGCTTTATGAGATTGCAAACTATGATTCAAAATTTCTTCTAGATCAAGAGTTTTTAAGAGTAGTTGCTAAAGCCCTATGGAAATCATACAGAAATGAGAGTTTTGATGCAAGCGACTTGGACATTCTTACAATTCAAAGCGGAGACTCAAAACAGTCATTCACCGTTGAAGGAGTTATCTTTAAATCATACAGGAAAAGTGAAACTCGTGATCTGAACAAAAAAGGAGCACACATACTCCTCATCCAGGGATCTTTAAGGCTGGACAAGCTGGTTGAAAAAGATCGGGAAGTAATAATTGAGAACAATCAGCAATACGATTCCTTCTTTCAAAAAATTGATCTTGCAAGGAGAGAAGTTGTTGATAGGATTCTAGCCATGAAGATCGATGTGATAGTAGTAGAAAAAGAGGTCAGTGAAGGGATGGCAAGCCAGCTAACTAGGAATGGAGTTGTGATTGTAGATGACGTGGGCTGGAAAAAGCTTTTCATGCTTTCAGAGATATGTGGTGCTAAGGTCATTCCAAATCCATTACTGGTTAAAGAAGAGGACGTCGGACTGGTTGAGAAAATGTATGAAACTAGAATTGGTGATGAAAAGTATTTAATAATCGAGAACGAAAACTCTAGCCATCTTTCTGTTGTTGTTCGAGGAATTGGTGAAGATGTTGCTAAGATGTACGAAGAATGTGTGAAAAAGCTGGCATACGTTACTGAAAAACTTAGAAATCATCCTTATTTCGTGCTAGGAGGTGGATGCACTGAAATATCTCTCTCACAATCTCTAAAAAAAATAAGCAGAAGAGAAACTGGAAAAAAACAGCTCGCAATTGAAAAATTTTCAGAGGCGCTTGAAATCATTCCAAGAACACTCGCTGAAAATCTCGGAAAAAATCCTTTGACGTCCATTGTAGAGTTGAGAGCTGCCCACAGCAAAGGATACGACGACTGGGGCATATCTTTAGAGAAAGACGATGTTGGAAAGGTAAGATACTATGAACCGCTGATTGTGAAGGAGATGATGCTAAAACACAGCGTTGGCATCGCAAACATGATAATAAAAAACGGTTCAATACTAGAGGTAAGTGAATGAGTAGGATTAAAAAGGATGAAGAGCTGTTGGAGAAGTTTGAGAGAATAATATCATTATCAGAATTGCTGTCCGAATGTTATGGACCAAGCGGAAATCTCGTTGCAATTGACAAAAGAGATGGTGAGCTTATTTTCACATCAGATGGTATGAAAATTCTTGAAAGTTTAAAGGATTCTGATCCGCTGTTTGGCTTTATGTTTGGTGCAGCCAAAGCCATGGATGAATATGTCGGAGATTATACAAAAACAACCATAATTTTGATTGGTCAACTGCTAAAAAATTCATTAGAGCTAGAAAATGCAGGTTTAGCTCCTCAAACAATTATTGATGGTTATTCGATGGCAATGGACAGGGTTGCGAGGTGTTTGAGATCTCTAGTTGTTAAACTGAGCTTTGATGGAGAAAATCTGGCAAAAATTTCAAGAACTATCATACAGAGCAGGGGAGTTATGGGAAAAGATGCAAATCTTCTTGCCAATCTCTCTTCTCAGGCTGTTTTAAAGATTGTTGAAGAGATTGACGGAAAAAAAGTGGCGAAAGAAGAGAATATCAAGATCTCATCCTATGACAGCGGTGAGCTTCACAAATCAAGATTGATTTCAGGTGTGGTTTCAAAACCAGCGTATGGAGAGGAAAAGCTCAATCCAGTTTCTCCAAGGATTGTTGAAAACGCCAGAATAGCTTTTATAAACTCTCCAATAGAGGTAGTCAAGCCAAAAACGAAACACCGGATTCTGGTTAAAGACCCTTCACACTTCTTGACTCTAAGTCTCGATGAAATCGAGAGCGTAAACAGAATAGTATCCAGACTGAAGGAAATTGGAGCAAATGCTGTTATTAGCAGCAGGAGAATAGATGCTCTGCCGGTTTACCTTCTAGGCATTAACAACATTATGGCTGTCAGAAACGTTCCAGCAGAGGATTTGGAGAGGATGGCAAGAGCAACAGGAGGTAAGATTTCTGCAGTGAGCGAGTTAAGTGAAGATGATCTAGGTGAGTGTGAAAGAGTGGAGTGGAAAAGATTAATCCCAGACGGAGAGCCTCATCTTTTTTTAGAAGGATGTCCAAAGAGATCTGTTTCTTTGCTGATTCTTGGGGCATCTATTCAGATTGAGGAGGCTGTGAATGATGCCGTAAAAAATCTCTGTTTGGTGACAAATGATGGAATGAGAGTCGTTCCCGGTGGGTTGGCAAGCGAGATTGAAATCTTGATGGATCTCAAAAAATTTTCTAGGAAAGCGGAAGGCAAAAAATCAATGGCTATAGAGGCTTTTGCCAAGTCTGTTGAATTTTTGATCGATTCACTACTAAAAAACTCTGTATCAGACACCGAATCGATTAAGGCAAGACTGATTAGCAGACATGTTAAAGGTGAAAAATTCATCGGTTTTGACTGCGAGAAAGAAAAAATAGCAGATACTAAAAGAGAAGGAATTCTTGAACCATTTAAAGCAAAACTACTCTCTTTTATAACCGCCTACGAAACAGCCAGAACCTTGCTCAGAATTGACAAGATTTTGAATAAAAAATGATTTTTTCACGCCACTTTCTCAACACCAAGACTCTGCATAAACGAATCTATCACATTGAACGTCCTAGCCTCATCAAACTCTCTGGGATCAGCCATGTTTCCCTCATAGGTTGCAACTGGGATGTCCCTTTTTACAAGGTAATCTCTCACTTCAAGGGTTGACATGTTCCATAACTCGCAGCCCCTGTTGAAGTGCATTATTATTGCATCTGCTTTCCAGTCCTCTATCATCTGATAGGTTTCGAGCTTCCTTATCCAGTGAGAGTAAACGTGATGTAGAGCTGCTCTGTATCTCAGATTGAACATCGCAGTCCACCAGAGTGCACTCCTCCTGTCGTGGATCTCGAATCCAGTTTCCTCGGGTGTAGGAGCTGGCTCCCATATCCAGTTCTCTCCCTTCTCATCCATGCAGAGCCACGCTGCTCCCAAGCCAAATGTGTATATGCTGCCTACAGAGACAGCTCCATAGTTTTGCTCAAGATAGCGATAAACCTTAAGGAATGGC
>WAJY01000055.1 GCA_015523645.1 Geoglobus sp.
TCGCTAAAAGATGGCAGATAGAGAGAGAAAACTCCATACTCTGAATGCACGGCATCATCGGGTCCGGTGTCATTCTCTTTAAGGTATGGAGTTTCATAGCCAATAGTACCTGCGGCTCTCCAATTAAGGTTGTCTAAATAAACCATCATGTCAGGCTTATCACCATTTGCAATAGGATATGTATCCTCAGGATAAAAAACCCTGGTTTCCCATCTTTCTCCATTTGGTCCCTTGATGGATTTCACCATATCTGCGATCTCTTCCCTAACCTCATGAAATTCTTCTGGAACAACTCTACCCTCAGGCTCTCTTTCATAAACATTTATAAAAATCCTAGAATAATATCCACCCCATGCCCAAGCTATGGAGTTTCTCCAGTCCACATCAACCCTTTCTAGTTTCGAACCGGGTTTGACCTCCCTGTCTCTGATTTTAAGCAAATCCTCTTCTGCAAGCCATTGATTTATAGCAAAAGCTCCTTTCATGGCTTTTACACCATGATCTGAGACTATAATTACAGCTACCTCATCAAGATCAAGCAACTTTAGGGTCTTCCCGATCTCTCTATCCAGGAGTTTGTAGTAGTCAAGAATCACACTGGCATACTCGCTGTTAGGCTCATGCAAGTGATGGTTCTCGTCAAAATACTTCCAAAATGCATGGTGAACTCTATCAAGCCCTATCTCAACAAATTCAAAGAAGTCCCACCTTTTGTTCTCAATTAGGTATCTTATTACCTCAAACCTTTTTTCCGTCATTTCCCAGAGTTTTTCCCTAACCTCATCTCTCTCGTCTTTTCTGAAAACAACATCGAAGATGTACTCTCCTACAAGTTTCTCTATCTCTCTTTTGAGTTCTTTAGGATAGGTGTAATCGCTTTGAGCATCGGGAGTTATAAAGCAGCTTACCATAGCCCCCTTTATTTTTTTTGGTGGATAGCTCGGTGGAATTCCAAGGAGTATCGATCTTTTCCCATACTCTCCAAGATAATCCCAAATTGCCCTTTCCTTTATCATCAAACTGTGAGCTATCCATATCTCATTGTACGTGCCTCTCTTTCTGTGTCTGAATCCATATAATCCGAGCTCCCCAGGAGTTTTTCCTGTTGACATAACCATCCAAGCTGGAATGGTTATTGCAGGAATGCAGGTTTTCATTGGACCATAAATCGATTTTTTAAGCAGATTCTTGATGTTTGGTAAATCATCGATAAACCTATTAAAAAGAAGTTCTGGGGATGCTGAGTCCAGCCCCATTACAATGACTTTTTCCACTCCCTCAGCAAGATTTTCATTCAAGGCAATCCCTCCATATATGACTTCACAACCTGAATAACCTGATCAATTTTTTCTGGATGAAAAATGCATCCAACAACTTCCTCCTTTCCTCCTGCAATCCCAAAAGACTTGAGTTTTGGGATTAAGTCCATGATGTCTCTCTTCATTGCCAACTCTCTGGAAACCCTGCAGTATAGCTGGGCTTTCCCGTTAAAGTCTCTGTTAATAACCAAAGCCTTCTCAAACCCCATCCCCCAGACCAAAACTCTCGCAACTCTTGAGATTATGTTAAAATTGCTCTCAAACTGAAGAAAGGCTGACTTTCCATTTCGCTCGACCATCGATAGCACTCTTTCAACTTCACATTCAATTTTGTCCTTTTGCCTTAACCACGGCTCGTATTCAAGCATGTCCTTCCAGTCTTTCTCAATGAGAACCCTGACAGCATTCTCTACACCTTCTCGATTTCCGGAGATGTGATTTGAATCTATTAGTTCAACAAGATTCAGGACATGAGCCTTCGATATGCCAACCCTTCGCATGATCTCTTGCATTTCAGGGATGCGAAATGCAGTTTTTCCGATATCTCCTAAGGTTCCCAGTAATGTTTCCAAATCCCAAGCGTTTAGGTATTCTGAGACCACCATAGCACAAGATGGATAATTTCTTCCGTTTATTGAGGGGTTGATCTGCTCTACTAGCTTGTTTTTAATTTCAGGCTGGATGTGGTGGTCAAAAAATAAAGTTCTCTTGTTGATCCGCTCAACTTCATGTGGAACATTCAGATCTGCCAAGTAAACAGCTTTAGATTTCATTATTAACTCCCGAATTCTTTCATCAAATTTGTACTCACCTATTGGCAGAGTTGAATTGCTGAATTTATTTTTTAGAAGATACTTTGCTATGAGTGATGCCGAGCAAATCCCGTCTGAATCCCAGTGATGAATTATCAGGTTCATCTTTTCACTCTACAAATGGATTGCTGAAGCTTCTTATAGCCTCAAAAACTTCTTTTCTCATCATCTGTTCAGGAGGCTGGATTCCTTCAGAGATCATTGTTCTTAGCCTTGTACCGCTTATCCTCTCTCTGAATTCTTCGCTGTGTGAGCAGATTTTTGCATTTACCATCCCTCCACATTTTTTGCAGTAGAAAGCCTCTTTTATGAACATGGGTGTAATTCCGAGATCGGGAAATTCCTCAAATATATCCCACGCCTCATACGGGCTATAGTAATTGCCAACTCCAGCGTGGTCTCTGCCAACTATAAAATGGGTTGCTCCAAAATTCTTTCTCATTATTGCGTGATGTACAGCCTCTCTTGGTCCAGCATACTTCATCTCATATCTGACAGTAGCAAGAACTGCTGCATCTCTTGGATAATAGTATCTGAAAAGCGCTTCGTATGCTTTTATTATTACCTCATCTCTATAATCTCCACTCTTTTTTCTTCCAAGAACCGGATTTATAAAAAGCCCATCAACAAAAGTAAGCGCAGCTTTCTGAACATACTCGTGACCGAGATGGGGCACATTTCGAGTTTGAAAGGCTACAATTGTCTTCCAGCCCCTCTCTTTAAAGAGAACTCTTGTTTCCAAAGGTCTTAGCGTGTATTTTGCAAATGGGTTCTTAAGCTCATTTAACAATTCAATTTCACCACCAATCAAGTAATCTCCCATCGAATAAACCCGAACAACTCCTGGATGATTAGCATCTCTCGTTTTAAAGACTTTCTCCACAAACTCCTTCTTGTCATATCTATAGATATCTTCCACATGCATCCTAGCTATTGCTTGATCTTTATGATAAAGCAGAATAGCATCTCCCTCGCTGAAATCAGGTCTGGAAATTTCAAGGATCACCGGAATTGTCCAAGGTGTATCATCGGTTAAACGCATGTGATCTAAAACAGACAGATAATCATCCTGAGTTAGAAACCCAGTTAGCGGAGAGTAAACACCATGGGCTATATTCTCAATTTCTATTGCCTTGCTGTGGTCTACGCTTATTTTTGGATATTCATGCACCTCGCCAAGAATTCTCTCTTTTGTTTTCTTTGAGAGAACTCTCCTGACAATCCTACCCCCATGGGGCTTTGATACCATAGCCAACCCCTATCAATCCAGATAGCCAAGAGCCCTGAGTCTTTCCTTGACTTTTTCTTCCTCTTCTTTGCTGAAAACTTCCTCCTTCTCCTCCTCTTCAAGGCTAGCAAGAACTTCTCTGAGAACGTAGGTGACATAATCCGAGACTGATGTGAATCCTGTGCCCTCAATCCTAGCCTTTATTTTCTCATACAGCGGCTTTGGTATTGAGACTGTTGTGTATTTGCTCTCCTTCTCATCCCCCATCTCATTCACCTCCTAATTAAGTTTAATGTAATCTAATTAAATAACATTAAAAGCTTTTCGATTTTTTAGCTAGTGAAAACAGCATTAGGATAAATTTAAAAGTTCTTTCTCTCCATCAATTCTTCTAGATGAATAAAGCCTTGAAAAATGCTCTTGAAAAGGCAGGTATAAGGGAGCTGAATGAACTGCAGAAAAGATCATATAATTTAGTAAAGGCAGGGCAGAGCTGTCTAATTGTTGCTCCCACAGGTAGCGGTAAGACCGAGGCTGCACTCATCCCCCTTATCGAGATAATTTTAGAGAAAAGACTGGAAGGCATTGCTTTACTCTACATAACCCCTCTCAGAGCTTTAAACAGGGACATGCTTAGGAGAATTGAGCAAATAGCTAGGGAAGTTGGGATAACAATTTCTGTGAGGCATGGGGATACAAAAGAGAGCGAAAGAAGAAGGCAGTCGATAAAACCACCCCAGATAATGATAACAACTCCAGAAACTTTTCAGCTCCTATTTCTTGGAAAAAATTTGAGAAAGGCATTGAAAAACGTGAGATTTGTTGTTGTTGATGAAGTTCATGAATTTGCAGATAGTGAAAGAGGAGCACAGCTTTCTGTTGCATTGGAAAGGTTAAGAGAGTACACAGAATTTCAAATTGTAGCTCTCTCAGCGACAGTAGGAGATTCTGAGAAGATAAGGAAGTATTTCAAGTGTGATCATGTTCTGGAATACACTGGAGAGAAGAGATACAATTTCAGCATTTTGAAAGCAGAGAACAAAGAAGAGGACAAAACACTAGCATCTTCCATGGATACTGATCCTGAAATAGCTTCAGAGCTCAGATTGATAAAGGAGATATGCGAGAAACACAACTCGGTGCTAATATTTGTCAATACAAGGCAAACAGCTGAGGCTCTGGCACTGAAGCTCAAGAAGATCATGAATGTGGAGATCCATCATGGGTCTCTATCAAGGGATGTGAGAGTGGAGAACGAAAGAAGATTCATAGCGGGAGAGATAAAGGCTCTGATTTGCACATCGTCCCTTGAACTAGGGATAGACATAGGCTCAGTTGATTGCGTGATACAGTACAACAGTCCGAGAGAGGTTGGCAGGCTTATACAGAGAGTTGGGAGGAGCGGTCACAGCCTTGAAAAGGTCTCAAAGGGAATAATAGTTGCCGGAAACTTTGATGATATTCTTGAGTCTGCAGTTATTGTTAGAAAGGCTCAGAGAAAAGAACTTGAGGAGATAAAAACCCATGATCTGAGTTTAGACACCCTTGCAAATCAGATTTCGGCTATGGCAATAGAGTATGGAAAAATCTCAAAGCATAAGGCTTATGGTATAATAAGGAGAGCCTATCCATTCAGAAGGCTGAGTTTCCATGAATTTGAAAACATTTGCAATTTTCTGGCAGAAGTTGGAGTAATCTTCTTCGATGGTAATAGCATCTCCCCGAGAAGAAGGACGAGGAGATTCTTTTATGACAACATTTCAATGATTCCTGACGAAAAGCATTATCTTGTGAAGGACATAACAACAGGGAAAACCGTTGGCGTACTAGACGAATCATTTCTGCAGACCTTCAGCGGAGAGCTTTTCGCAATGAAGGGAGAGGTGTGGAGGGTTGTTGGAGTTGATGAGATTGTGAGAGTTGTTCCAGCTGGAGTTGATGCCGAAATCCCAAGGTGGCTTGGAGAGGAGATTCCTGTGCCTTATGAGGTTGCCATAGAGGTTGGATCATTAAGAAAGATCATAGCAGATATTCTCAAGCTTAAAGGATATGAGAAGGCTGTGAAGTTTTTGGTTGATAACTATTCTTTAAACATTCACTCAGCTAATCACGTTGTTAGAGTAATTCAAAATCATGTAAATTCAGGTTATCTAGTCCCAACAGACTCGAGAATTGTTATTGAAGGAAAGGACGAGATTGTGACAGTCAATGCCTGTTTTGGTCACAAAATAAATGAAAGTCTGGGGAGGATACTAGCCTTGCTTGTCTCTGCAAGGAAAGGAAGAAATGTTGGTGTTGAAATCGACCCATACAGAATAAGACTTTTCCCTGCAAACACTAGTGAGGTTAAAGAGGTTCTTCTATCCCTAAAGGAGCTTAACAGGGAGGGGATTGAAAACATCATAGAGAGAGCAGTTGTTGACACGAAGCTGTTCCAGTGGAAAATAGTCAATGTTGCAAGAAAGATGGGTTTTCTGGGCAAGGATGTTGACACAAACAAGATCAATGTCAGAATGCTTGTACAAAAGCTCCGTGATACTCCAGTTTTCAAGGAGGCTATGAGGGAGATATTTGTTGAAAAGATGGATGTTCACAATCTTTACAAGATACTCAGAGAGATAGACAAGTTCGAGCTGGTTGAATACCATTCTCTCACTCCAATAGGCTCCTCATCCTACAGGCAGAGCTTTGACATCCTATTTTCCTCCAAGCCAATAGAAGCTGTTCTTGATGCCTTCAAGGAAAGAATAGAGAGGGAGAACACGCACATATTGTGTCTAAACTGTGGCTTCAGGGTAAAGGTTAAGGTTGCAAGCGTTAACAGCCTGATTTGTCCTAGGTGTAAGTCAAAAATGGTGGCATGTGTGAATGCAAAGAGAGATCTCAATGAGATTGATAGAAAAGAGCTTTTCAGAATAGCAAATCTAGTTTCGATGCATGGAAAGAGAGCTGTATATGCATTGAATACCTATGGTATAGGTGTTGAGACTGCAAGCAGGATACTGATGAGGTATTATCCAGATGAGAGGAGCTTTCTCAAAGCACTTCTTGAGGCTGAAAAGAACTATATAAGATCAAGGGCTTTCTGGGATTGATCGCTAGGGCTTCATGCATTTCCGGTGGTTATTATGGAGTTTGAAAAAAAGGTTGAGGAGATATTGGAACACTTTGGAGGATTGATTGATGAAGATACAGCAAGGCTACTTGCTGAATACTACTTTGGAAAAATTTCTGAAAAAAAAGATAGGGGCTTTGCTAGGACATTCGTGAAATTTGAGGGAGAGGTGGTGGACAAAAAGGTGTTTAGAGAGAAGGGTTACTGCAGAATTGAGGTGGATGATGGTAAAGAAAAGCACTACGTCTATTTCTGGGATGATGCATATGCTGTAGCTTTAAATGACATCTTTCCGGGAATGAGGGTAGAGGGTCTTGCCTACAGAGGTGAGAGCGGATATCATGTGAGATCTCCAGATTCAATAAGGGCATTTTTCGATGAAAGATCATTTCTTCCATTGTCAAGGCTAAAAGCTGGAATGAGTGCAAATGTGAAGGGAAGGGTTGCCATAATTGAGGGAATAAGAGAGACAAAAAAGGGAGATAAAATCGCAGTCTTCAGCATAGCAGATGGAGAGGCAATTGTCCCTCTTATTCTTTGGGATGACAAGATTGAGCATGCAGAACTAATGTCTCCGGGAGATGAGGTTGTGATAATAAATGCATACATAACAGAATTTGATGGAAAGCTCAACATCCATGCGGGCAGAAATTCCTATGTAGAGGTAAGAAAACTAGAGATCTGAAAGAAAAGCTGTGATTTCCCTAACAAGCGCATCCATTTTTCCAGTATAGAAATGGTCTGTTTCTAGCTCAACCATTTTCTTTGGCTCGCTGAGAATTTCAAAAATCTCCTTGGATTCATTTATAGGAACAATATCATCATAACTTGCAAATATCACAAGTTTAGGGGCAACGCTATCCTTCAGCTCAATTGAGCCAATTTTCTTTAAAGGGGAGATGAGAACTAGGGCATCGCTATCATTTGCAATATTGCTGGCTACCACAGAACCGAAAGAATATCCTATTACAGCCACAAATTCATGTCTCTGCTTTAAATAAAGAAACATCTTCTTAGCATCCTCCACTTCTCCAATACCATCTCTAAAAGGTTTTTTATAATCAAACCTAAGCGTTGAAAAGCCGATCTTGTTCAATGCATGGCTTATTCTCTCGAGCCTCACATCGAATCTGTTTCCTCCCATAAGTGGGTGAGGTGGGCATAGGAGAGCGGATCTCTCTCCCCTCACATCATAGCTTCCCCTGATACCGTTTTCAATTATCTCAACCATAATTCTTGTAGGCAAAATTCTATAAATCAGTTTTGAAAGAAATCAGGACAAAATCTTAATATTTCGGTGTGTTTTTACTGGACTGATGGATTACTCAGGAATCGAACTAAAGGTCGGCATTGAAATCCACCAGCAGCTTGACACAAAGCATAAGCTTTTCTGCAACTGTCCAACAAGGCTCAGAGAGGTTGACGAATCAAGTTTTGAGTTCTCCAGATATCTCAGACTCAAGAAGAGCGAGCTAGGCGAGGAGGACAGGGCTGCAAAGGAGGAGGTGATGAGGAGCAGAAAGTTCCGCTACAAATTCTATGATAGCACGTGTCTTGTTGAAGCAGATGAAGAACCGCCAAGGGAGATAAACATAGAGGCTGTTTTGCTGGGTATTCAAATAGCCAAAATGCTGAACATGGACGTTGTGGATGAGCTGCATGTGATGAGGAAGATAGTCATAGATGGAAGCAACACCACCGGTTTCCAGAGAACAGCCTTGCTTGCCTTCGATGGCTACATTGAGGTTGATGGAAGAAGGATAGGCATTGCCACGCTTTGTATTGAGGAGGAGGCATCAAAAAGGATCAAGGAAGAGGAGGGGGAGGTTGTTTACTCCTTGGACAGGCTCGGTATACCTCTTGTTGAGATTGGAACGTATCCTGACATAGATTCTCCTGAACTTGCGAAAAAAACCGCAAAAAAGCTTGGAATGATTCTCAGAAGCACGGGAAAAGTGAAAAGAGGATTAGGAACCATAAGACAGGATGTGAACATCTCAATAAAGGGAGGGGCAAGGGTTGAAATCAAGGGTGTTCAGGATGTTGACATACTTGACAAAATCGTTGAATATGAGGTTGTAAGGCAGATAAACCTTCTTAAAATAAGGGATGAGCTTAAGAGAAGGAATGGAAGAGTTTTGAGGGAGATATTCGATGTTACCAGCATATTCAAGAACACATCCTCAAGGATTTTGAGAAAAGCCAATAGTGTGATGGCTGTGAAGCTCGAAGGATTTGCCGGACTGCTTGGAATGGAGATTCAACCTGGTAGAAGACTTGGAACGGAATTTGCTGACATTGCAAGAACGTTTGGACTTGGTGGCATTTTTCACACAGATGAGCTCCCTGCCTATGGAATAAATGCCGAAGAGGTAGATAGACTCATGGAAGAAGTTAGGGCTGAGAATGGAGATGCTGTTGTAATTGCAGCTGGAGATAAAAATAGAGTTAGCCGAGCACTTGAGAGGATTATTGAGAGAGCAGAATACTGCTTTGTCGGTGTTCCGGAGGAGACAAGAAGGGCAAATGAAGATGGGACAACTTCTTATCTAAGACCTCTTCCAGGTTCTGCAAGGATGTATCCGGAGACGGATGTTCCTCCATTAAGAATAACCAAGGAGCTTATGGAAATTGAAATACCGGAGTTAATTGAAGAGAGGGCTAGAAGATATTCAAAAGAGTATTCCCTTTCCTATGATCTTGCTCTGATAATGGCTGAGCCTAACATCTATAGACTTTTTGAGGAGTTCGCTGATAGTGTTGGTGCGGCACTAACAGCAAAAATTCTCCATCTCCTGCCATCTCAGCTCAGAAAAGAAGGTTACAGTGTAGAATCTCTGGATGAAAACGATTACAGACTTGTTTTAACCCTTATAAAGGATGGAAAAATTGCAAAGGAAGGGGCTGAGGAGATTCTGAAAATATTAACGCAAGAAAGGCTTGATGAGGATGAAATACTCAGGAGACTCTCACCTAAGAAAGACTTGGATGATTTTATAAGAGAGCTAGTTGAAGAAAAGGAAGAGTTGATATCAGAAAGGGGAATTCATGCCTTCAAACCCCTGATGGGAATCGTGATGAGGGAATTTAGGGGAAAGGTTGACGGAAAAGTTATAGCAGAAAAGCTTAGAGGTGCGATTGAAGAAAAGTTGAAAGAAGCTTGAAGATCTCTGATGATGCATGTGATTTACTGGCAATAATTTGTCTGGCTTAATGACTTTATCTGCCTGTAAAACTTTCAATAAAGGCTGTGAAAGATGAATTGTGGGGTAATGGTAAGGCTAGGGGAATTATAAAGTAATGTGAGATAATTTTGCTCAATACCAAAAACTTTATAAAACTTTGTTAGTTTGAGACACACTAACAAGGTGATGGTAATGGAGATAGGCAAGAGGATAAGGCTTGAAAGAATAATAAACAGAAAGAGCGGGAACACGGTTATAGTTCCTTTAGACCATGGAGTGAGCATGGGCCCGATAAAGGGAATTGTGGATCTCAGAAAGACAATTAACGAGGTGGCTGAAGGCGGAGCAAATGCTGTTGTTGTGCACAAGGGAGTTGTTGGCTTTGGTCATCGAGGTTATGGAAAGGATGTTGGCTTGATTGTCCATCTTTCAGCCTCTACAAAGCTTGCTCCAGATCCAAACGAAAAGGTGCTTATTGCAAGTGTTGAGGAGGCAATAAAGCTTGGTGCAGATGCTGTAAGTGTTCACATAAATATCGGTAGTAACACAGAGGCAGAGCAGCTCATAAAGCTTGGAAAGATAAGCAGAGACTGCATAGAATGGGGGATGCCTTTGCTTGCAATGATGTATCCGAGAGGTAATGGCATAAATCAGTTTGATGAGAAGGCTGTTTCTCTTGCTGTTAGAGTTGGGGCAGAGCTTGGGGCAGATATTGTCAAGACCAACTTCACGGGAAGTGTTGAATCCTTCAAAAAAGTTGTTGATGGCTCTCCTGTGCCAGTTGTTGTTGCAGGTGGGGAAAAAATGGAAAGCATCGAGGACATTCTAAGAATGGTTGACATGGCAATGGAGGCTGGGGCAAGGGGTGTTGCCATTGGCAGAAATATTTTCCAAGCTGAAAATCCCAGAAAAATGACAGAAGCTATATCCATGATAGTCCATGAAAATGCAAGCTGGAAAGAGGCTCTGAACCACATTCTTAGTTAAGTTTATTTAACCCCAATTTTACCTCTTCTTTGGTGGTGTGTTTTGAGAATCCCGCTTTACATAGACTTTAGTGGAAAAAACGTTCTTGTGATAGGAGGAGGTGGAGTTGGTACAAGCAGGGCAAGAAAATTTAGGGAGGCTGGGGCGAATGTAAGAGTCATGAGTCTTCAGTTTTCTGAGGAGCTTGAGGACCTCGATGTTGAGCTTGTTCAGGGTGATGCAAGAGATGAGAGGCTCCTTGAGGAGCAGATAAAATGGTGCGACCTTGTTACAGTTGCGATTCCAGAGACAGGCATAAATAAAAAGGTAATTCATTTTGCGAGAAAGCACAAATCCCTTGTCAATCTTGCGAACGATGCTGAAAAGACTGAAGTTGTTGTACCCTTTGAAGGTGAGGTTGAGGGAATAAAATTCGCCGTCACAACTGAAGGGAAGAGTGGGATTGTTGCAAGGATCGTCAGAGACAGAATTGCTGAGATGCTTGAGTGTGATGAGGAAACGCTTAACCTCCTGAAAGCAATGGATTTTCTGAAAAAATACATGAAACAGAATGAGATCCCTGTAAAGGTTAGAATGAAGATGTATTTTGCTGTTAGTGGTGATGATGAGTTTAGAAGGCTTGTGAAAGAGGGGAAGGTTGAGGAGGCAAAAGAATATGCTCTGAGATTCCTCGAGGAGTATATCAGAGGTGATAGGGAGATTGACAATAGTTTGATAAGAATAAATTTTTGAGGTGATGTTTTTGGATAAAGAACTTTTAATGAAAGCCCAGTATGAAATGCCGATTACAGAAACCCCTTTTTCCGATTTAGCTGAAAAGCTCGATAAAGATGAAAGTTATGCTATAAAAAAGCTGAATCAGTACCTGAAGGCTGGAATTATCAAGAAAGTCGGACCTCAGCTTAATTACAAGGCATTCAGAGGGATAAGTCATGCTGCACTTGTTGGTGCTGAGGTGAGGGAGAATTTGGAGAAAGCTGTCAAAATAATAAATCAGGAGAATGCTGTAAAGCACAACTTTCTGAGAGAGCATGAAATATACAACATATGGTTCACCATAAAAGCCCGGACAAAAGACAGAATTGTGGAAAGAACCAAGGTGCTCATGGAAAAATCGGGAATCAAAAACTATGTGGTTTTGCCAAGCTTGAGGGTTTACAAGATGGATGTGAAATACGATCTTTACAGAGGTGTCTCGTTCAGCAAGAGAATTGAGGATGGGAAAGTGGTTCCGAAAGTTGATGAGCTTGGAATTAGCGGTGAGATGCTTAGGGACATGGAGAGAAATTTTTCTGTGGAAGAAAGACCCTTCAAAAAATTTGCGAAAAAATATGGATTCACAGAAGGAGAACTCGTAGATCTGATCGTGGAGCTAATAGATAAGAGAGTTGTCAGAGATTTCTATGCTGTGCTTAATGGTCAAAACGCTGGATTTAAGGAGAACGGAATGAACCTTATCAAGACAGAGAAACCAGAAAAGGTGGCTAGAAATCTTCTCTCAGAAGTTCCTGAGATAACCCATCTTGTCCAAAGGGAGGTTCCTGAGAACTGGAATTATCCCCTTTATTTCATGGTTCATGCTGTTAGCAGGAATATAATAGAAAAAATTGCTGGGAGAGTGAGAAGTTTTGATGGCATTGATGAACTGAAGATTCTCTACAGCCTGAAGAGTTTCAAGGACTAGCTTTATTTGAACCCCTCACTTGCGAGATGAAACTTCAGGAGATCCTCAAACCCTTTTAAAAGAGCAAAACCATCCACTGACTTCAGTTTTCTGGAGATGGATGATGCTTTTTGATAATTTTCATTCTATATTGAGACCAGCTGTTCTATAACTCCTGAGTTTTCAATTCTACTGATGATCTCGTCTTCATTCAGCTTTTTTAGCTCCTCAGAATTCACCACATTCTTGGACACGGCATACGCAAAAACACCAGAGCTAAGATCTCCTTCCTTCAACTCTCTCTTCCATGTTGTTATCCAGTTTCCAATTCTTGCCATCTGCTGTACATACCATAGCATTTCTCTTAACTTTCCAAGCTCGTTCATGTTGAAAGATGGAGATGCCATTAAGTCTGTATCGATGTAAAGATAGAAATTGAAAAAGAGTTCTGTAATGTTTGTATGCTGGAAAAGACTTCAGCTCTGAGTTAATGAATCTCCATAAATCAAATAAAAATATCTCCACTTGATCTTTCGTGAAATTTCCTTTCAGAATGATATCTGAGAGTCTGGCTATTTTTCCCCATTTCTTTTCCTTGTCTGTCACATCATCAAAAACCGCATCAAGCATTGTAAGGAGTATTTTGAGATCTATGACTCTCGCCCAAAGGTTTTTGCCACATACCATAAAGTCACTCCTGAATACTCAAAAACTGCTCCAGTCCATTTCCAAAGAGATCTGTTCCGCCCAAAATTGCCTCGTAGCGTTCAACAAAATCAAGAACTGTTGGGGAGAGATCATAATTTCTGACAAGATCCAGACATTTCTCCCGCTTTTCAGGAGACAGCGAGATGTTGAGAGCCATACAATGTCTGGGTTTAAATTTCCAAATATAAAACTTGCCAAATCATAATAGTCAGGGAAGCAAATCATGATGTATGCACAATCTACTTTATTCTGAATCTTCTAATGTTACCACAGTTCA
>WAJY01000056.1 GCA_015523645.1 Geoglobus sp.
TTCCTATGTAATCGAAGCTAAACCGAAGGAAGAGAGCTTTTTAATCAAGGAAAAGCTATGGATTGGCAAGCAATTCTGGTATCCTTTGAGAATAGAGATGAATTTTGGAGAGTTCAATTCAACAATAGAATACAGGAACGTTGAATTTGACATTGGCATATCAGATAAAGAATTTGAATTTTTTCCACCAGAAGGAGCAAAGATAGTCGAAAGAGAAATCAGAGCACCAGAAAAGCTCACAATAGAAGAGGCTCAGCAGAGAGTTAGCTTCACAATAATAACACCCAAATACACTGCTGGCTATGAATTCAGCTATGCTATGGTTTTCAAGGTCGGTGGAAATGAGTCGGTTGTGCTTCACTATAAGAAAGGTGAGGAGGTATTTACAGTAACAGAATCAACAACTAAAGGCAAAGCGATGCCAAATGCTATTAAAGTAAAGATAAAGGGCAAAGAGGGTGAGATCACAGAAATCTTTGGTGTTAGAATGCTTAGATTTAGCAGTGATGAGATTGAGATTGCAATTTCAGGAAAGCTTAGCAAAGAAGAGCTAGTAAAGATTGCAGAATCGATGTTTTAGCAAGCATTATAAAGTCTAAATAGATAAATAAGGTCGATTCGACTGTCTCGATCAAGATAAACGCCCTGAAAGGAATTGAAAGTGCGAGGGTGTACGTGCTTGATACCAATAGCTACGAGTGGAGGTACAATCCGATGTAAGGCTTATCTACCCAAACCAAATACCCGTACGGGTTCACATAGGTGACACTGCCCATTTACTCTTAATGCAATTAAATTTTTGTATTTTGAAATTAAATAAACCTTCAGAGAATTTTCCGCATTTTGAATATCTCTCTTCTGTAAATCTCACCTGAAACTGCAAAGACTGCCAGAGCGAATGATTCAAGTATGTCATAGTCTAGGCTGTATCCAAGAGTAGACATCAGAACTGCAAGAGAAAATAATGAAAATGCAAGGGGTATTCCGGCTAGCCTTTCAACTGACTTTATCGGCAACTCAATCATAGCATACTCAATCTTTTTCTCCTTTATTGTGTAGTAAATCAGCAAGGAGACGACAGGGAGGGATACCAAGTACATCAGCTCTGTGAGTAGCGAGATAGGATGAACTAGAGGTTCAAGCTCCTCAAGTTCTATTGAGAGAAGCCAGAAAACAGAAACATAAACTATAGGAAGTCCTATTCTGTTGGGATCTATGGATTTAATTCTGAAGTCTGAAAGCTTAAGCAGCATGTAAATTGCATAGAAGTGAAGGAGAGCTGTGAGAGGTATTGCTATAAAGATGTTAACTGGACTGCTTATTGTTTCTGGCTGAGGTAGCAGTCCAAACTCGGAAAGAAATTCAAATAATTCTGTAAAGATTATAATAACAAAGATGAGACATGAAAGAAGCAGATAGCTTGTTAAGAACCTCCACAGATGTGATTCCGATACCTCCTTTTCATCAAAATTTACACCCAGTATTGTGCATAACAACGACAAAACAAATGCCGAACCAGACAAAATAATATCTAAATTCATTACCCTCTTAGCAATCGATTTGATTTAAATTTCTTTCCAAATTTAATCCTGCTGATCTCCTCACACAACGAAAATTACTTAAATTCGATATGCATGAATATGCATATCGAGGTGATTCAATGAAAAGGCTTGCAATCGCTATCGTTACAGTATTGGCGATTTTAGTTTTAGGAGTTGGATATCAATATCACATCCAATCCCAGCACAGAGTGCTAACAATATCCACAACAACCAGCTTATATGACACAGGATTGCTTGAAGAAGCCATAGCTCCAACCTTCAAGGAGAAGTATGGGATAGAACTGCATTTCATTCCCAAAGGAACTGGAGCGGCAATACAGGATGCGAAGAATGGTGTTAGCGATGCAATAATGGTTCACGCGAGGAGCAAGGAGCTGAAGTTCATGGAAGAGGGCTATGGAGTGAACAGGAAGGTGTTTGCATATAACTTCTTCGTCATAGTCGGACCAAGGGACGATCCAGCTGGAATAAAGGGCTTAACCCCAGTTGATGCCCTCAAAAAGATCGCTCAGGCTGGAAGAGAGGGGAAGGCGATATGGGTGTCGAGGGATGATGGTTCCGGAACGAACACGAAGGAGATAGCTCTCTGGAAGATGGCAGGATTTGACTACAGCAAGATAAAGAACGAGAGCTGGTTTGTCTCAACAGGAACAGGAATGGGGGCAACACTGAATTATGCGAACACAAAGAAAGCCTACACTCTTTCTGATACTGGCACGTATCTCAAATTCAGAAAAGAGGGGCTGATAGATCTTGATGCTCTTGTTGATAAGGGCGAGGAGCTGATAAACGTCTATGCCATAATTCTGATAAATCCGGAGAAGTTCGACAAGGACTTTGAAGGTGCTAAATTGCTTGTAAACTGGCTCACAAATGAGGAGGGGCAGAGGATAATTGGCGAATTTGGTAAAAACAGATTTGGAAAGCCTCTGTTTTATCCTATCGTTGATGTGCTGAGAGAGAAAAAGGAGCCTTACTTCAGCTGGATAGCCAAGTATGGGCTTATAGAGGATGATGGAGAGGTTACTGAATGCCCTGAAAAGTTCAGGTATGGAAAGGAGATGACCTTCTTTGAGTTTGAAAAGCAGTGATTAGCATGGCTTGGGAGTATGTGGTAAATGGAATCAATGGAGCAATAAAACTGGTTGTAAATGGAGATCCGGAGCTGGTAGATATAGCCATAAGAAGTGTTAAAGTTTCAGGTATAGCAGCAGTTCTCGCAGCAATTATCGGTGTGCCTGTTGGTGTTGTGTTAGGTCTTTCAAGATTCAAAGGTAGAGGCTTGCTAAAATCCATCTTCAATGCTTTGCTTGGGATACCAACAGTAGTTATGGGGTTGATTCTCTACCTTTTTCTTGCTCCCGCCGGTCCCCTAGGTTTTCTCGGCTTGCTTTACACGGAGATGGGGATAAGCTTTGGTCAGATGCTCCTAATTCTCCCGATAGTAATAAGCTTTACCGTTAGCTCCATAGAGAGTGTGGAAAGGGAGATAAGAGATCTTGCACTAACGCTCGGTGCAAACAAGATTCAGATAATGTTCAAAATCGTTGAAGAATCACTTTCAGGAATTGTTCTTTCGATAATAGCTGCATTTAACAGGGCTGTTGCAGAGTTAGGGATTGCGCTCATGGTAGGAGGAAATATATTTGTTAGAGGTGGGGGTTTGAATACAAGGGTTCTTACAACTTCAATTCAGATGTATGTGGCAAGAGGAGAAATAGACTATGCACTTGCATTGGGGACAATTCTTATAGCTATAGTTTTCACCATAACGGCGATATCAAACTACCTGCAGAAAAAATGGGTGGGTTATGATTGAGCTAAGGAATATCGAAAAAAAATACGGGGAAACAGTAGCTTTAAAAAAAGTTTCATTAAGAATAGAGAGGGGAGAAATCTTTGCAGTCATAGGAAACAGCGGGGCTGGAAAAACGACATTACTAAGAATCCTATCTATGCTTGAAACTGACTTTTTGGGCGAGTATCTATTTAATGGGAAAGATGCCAGAGAGAGAGCTGAAGAGGTTAGGGGAAGGATAACAATGGTGTTCCAGAACCCTGTGATGTTTAAGGGTAGTGTTTTTGATAACGTTGCATATGGACTCAGGGTAAGAAATGTTGATAGCGATGAAATCGAGAAAAAAGTTGAAGAAATGCTGAAACTCTTTAGATTGGAGAGATTCAGAGACAAGAGTGCCAGAAAGCTGAGTGGAGGAGAGAAGCAGAGGGTTGCAATGGCAAGGGCATTTGTTATTGATGCGGATGTGTATGCACTTGATGAACCAACAGCGAATCTTGATCCAGAGAATGCCAGAATTATTGAGAAAACAATAAAGAAGATCAAAGAGCGCGGGAAAACGATAGTTCTCGCAACCCATAACCTATTTCAGGCAAAAAGACTGGCTGATAGAGCGGCTTATATAGAAAGTGGTCAGATAATAGAAACCGGGGAATCAAAGGAGCTATTTGAAAATCCTAAACATCCTAGAACTCAAAATTTCATCTATGGATTTGATTTTTTCTGATAGCCTACAAAGAATTTGTTTGAAGAATGCGGTTTTGTTTGGTTTGATTTGTGAATAAATTTCAAAAGATTAATATTGTCTCCCACAAACTAGGGTTTGGGTGGTTTTAATGAAGGTAAACGGTGTTGAGGTTGAGGAGACTTTTGCAGAGGCATTTGATATAAAAATCGCAAGAGTTTTGATAACCGCTTACGACTTTGACTGGGCATGGATTGCTGCAAATGAGGCAACAGGTTTTGGCACATCTGTTATTATGTGTCCTGCCGAGGCTGGAATCGAAAAAAAGGCTTTACCATCAGAAACCCCTGATGGAAGAGCAGGATACTACATACAGATATGTCACATGAGCAAGAAAGGACTTGAACAGCAGCTGATTGCAAGACTTGGGCAGTGCGTTCTGACAGCTCCAACAACAGCAGTTTTCAATGGTTTGCCTGATGCGGAGGAGAAGTTTGACACAGGCAATAAGCTGAGATATTTTGCCGATGGGTTTGAAAGACAAATTGAGGTTAATGGAAGAAAAATGTGGGCAATTCCAATGATGGAAGGAGACTTTTTGATTGAGAATGATATAGGATATGTGAACGGCATTGCAGGAGGGAACTTTTTCATAATGGGTGAGACACAGCCATCAGCTCTGGCTGCAGCAAAAGCAGCAGTTCAAGCCATAGCTGAAGTTGAAGGTGTCATAACTCCATTCCCCGGAGGAATTGTAGCTTCTGGCTCCAAGGT
>WAJY01000057.1 GCA_015523645.1 Geoglobus sp.
CATCCATGTATCTGAGTGCTCCTGTGGAACAAAACTTCACACACTCTGGTTCTCCATTGCAAAGGTCGCACTTTATCGGTTTCTTTGTAACCGGATCTAGGAAGTTTGCTCCTAGAGGACATGCGATTATACACCTCCTGCAGGCTATGCAGTTTTCATAATCGATAATCTTTGCTCCTCTCTCATCCTCGTATATCGCCACAACCCTGCATGCCTGCATGCATGGTGCATCAACACACTGCATGCAAACCACAGGCAATTCATAACCCTCAAAGACATCTCTCAAAACCCTTATTCTCGATCTTTCAGGATTTATAACCTTTTCATGCTTTATCGAGCAAACAACTTCACAGTCTCTGCAGCCCGTGCATAGCTCTGGAAATATCATCAAATATTTTACGTCTTCTGCCATACTTCCACCTCCGGAAAGTTCTTTCTCGGCTTTCCAATTCCAAGCTTCTCAAGCGTCTCCTCCTTCGGTACTCCATTCTCATCCCATCCATGCTGTCTGTAGTATTCATCAAGCATCTTCTCATACTTTTTCATGTCAAGTTTTCTGCCCTTCATGAATGGCAATCCTCTCTTTGTCTCCTCCTCAAAATACCGCCTTGGTGGATAGTCATCCTTTCTTGTATAACCATTCATAACATTGAAGAGCCTTTCAATTGTGTAATTCCTTTCACCTATCTCCATTAGTTGTTCCTTTGTAAGCTCAATTCCCGTGGCATACCTTATCATGGGTATGTAGTCTTCAAACTTTGGTGAGTTTGCAGAGTTGAAAACTGTCTGGAACTTGCAAATTCCAAGGCTGTCAACTATGTTGTAAAGCAGTTCATGCCACCACACCATAATTCCCTTAGTTTCATAGGCTGTGAAGTCGCTCTTTATTTTGTATCCGTATATGCTCTCCAAAACGTCCTCGGGAAGTTGAAAGAGGTCTATTCCAGGTCTGCTTCTCAGATGATCGGCTCCTCTTGTTGATGTTGCAATTCCAAGAGCAAAGCTCGGAATCCCACGCTCATCTGTTAGCAGATTGGGATGGTTCTTTGTTTGGTTTGCATAGTAAAGAGATTCATCTCCAAAATGCTGTGAAGCTCTTTTGAAACCCTCAGCAAGAACGTTTCCTATCCCCTCTCTCTCCACAATCATTCTTGCAAGCTCTAAAACAGCCTCCTCATCTCCCCATTTCAGCTTAACTCCTCCAGTGTCCTGATCAGTTATTATCCCTCTCTGATAGAGTTCAAAAGCCCAGGCAATTGTTGTTCCCATTGATATTATATCAACCCCCCACTTGTTGCACATGTCGTTTCCCTTTATCACGAACTCCCAGTCATAAACTCCAACACCGGTTCCAAAGGCACCGCTTGCAGCATACTCTGGACCTTCAGTTGTTAAACCTGCATATCTGCCCTTTCTTATGCTCACCCTGTGTCTGCAATGAACACTGCAGCCTATGCAAGCAACCATTTTCATGCTGTACTTTTCCAGATTTTCTGCCTCCAAAGGTGATCCCTCCTCTCCGGGGGTGTTGTACTGCCAGTTCAGTGTCCCAATAAAGCCGGTTGTGTAAGACACATCGTAAAGAAGTGCTGTGCCAAGTTTTCCAAGTGTTTTTGCCCATTTTGTTGATCTAGCCTTCTTGTCAACCTCAAGGGCATACCTAAGCAATGCATCGGGATCGAAAAGCTCTATGTCAATGCATCCACTTGCCGTGATTGCCTTAAGGTTTTTCGAACCCATCACAGAACCAAGTCCACTCCTCCCTCCAGCGTTTTTTACACCATTTATTACATTTGCAAATACAACCTTGTTCTCTCCAGCCTTTCCAATTACCATGGATTCAGCTCTTTCATCCTCAATCTCCTCTCTTATCGCCTTCTGAGTTTCATGGGTGTCCAATCCCCACAGATGCTTTGCATCTCTTATCTCTATCTCCCCATCTTTGACAAGCAGATAAACGGGTTTCTCGGCTTTTCCCTTTATGAGTATATGGTCAAAGCCTGCATACTTGAGCTGTGGACCAAAGGCACCACCCATGTTTGCATCGCCAACCCCATTCGTCATCGGGCTCTTTGAAGATATCTGAACCCTTCCAGCGCCAAGAGCTGGAAATCCTGTGAGCAAGCCAGCCCCAACAGCAAGCACGTTTTCTGGATCAAAGGGAGAAATATCGGGAGGAACATTGTTGTAGATGTAATACCAA
>WAJY01000058.1 GCA_015523645.1 Geoglobus sp.
AAGGTTGTACCAGAGGAGGGTTTTGATAATCCTGTTAGAAATTATGTCTCAACTCCAATCATAACCGTAAGTCCAGACTACACGATCTACGAAGCCTCGAAAATAATGGCAGACATGAAGGTTAGAAGACTTGTTGTTGTGGAAAATGACAAGATAGTTGGAATCTTCACATCAAGTGATCTTGTCAGGGCAATTGCAGAGAGGTGATGAGTCTTGCTGAGATGCAAAACATGCGGAAAAGAGTTGAGCGAGGATGATGAGGGGAGAACATGGAGACCTTGCACAATATGCAAAAAGCCAGTTTGCTTTGACCACATTCATTACATTGGAACTTGGATGAGGGGGCTTTACAAAGACTATGTGACAGTTATTCCGGTGTGTGAGGATGAGTTGCCTAAAAAAAGATTGAAATCGGAGATTGAAGAGAAGCTTTAATGAGGAGGTTTGTTATTTTTGCAAACAAGGCTGTAACATCGCCTTTCAATCTCAACGATCTTCCCGGTTCTGCCGGCAGAATGGACATAGTCTGCAGATTCATTTCTCAAGCCCTCTTCATATCCCATGGAATAAGGCGTGAGGTTGATGTTTATGCTGTTTTGAAAGGGGAGCCAGATCCTATAAAAGTTTTGAAATTCGAAGGAAAAAGTCTAAGGTATATCTCACCCGATGAGAAAAGCATTGGAGGTATGATAAACAAGGCTCTTAAAGCTCGAACAAGTATTAAATGGAGAGAGATTTCCCCTGGAGTATGGATATCCAAAAAAGAGGTTGCAGAGATAATTAAAGAGCTTTCAGAACTTGGAAGGGTCTATTATCTAAGAGAGGATGGAGAAGATGTTGAGAGCGTGGAGTTCAGAGAGCCTGTGTTCATAATAGGCGATCATTTGGGTTTGAGCGAGAAAGATGAGAGAGCCGTGTTGGAGGTTGCTAGCGAGGTTGTGTCGCTTGGAGACAAATCCTATCAGGCCGATCAGTGCGTGACGATTCTGAACTACATACTTGACAGGAGGAGAGTTGATTGATGAGAGTGTGCATTCACTGCAAAGAGAGGCTTAAAATTGGGGAGATAGGGGAATGCTTTGTGTGCAGTGATGTGCTAGTTAAAATGGATGAGCTTGTGCATAACACAATAAAAAAACTTGAAGGATATGAATTTGAAAGCTTTGACGTTGGAGTTAGAATTCACGGTAGCTTGAAAGCCATGCAAAACTTTCTTTTAGAGAAATTTGGAATCAGGGACAAGCTGAAGGAGGAAATAAGGAGGAAGTTTTCAAAGAGATTTGCTGAAAAAACAGGAAAAAAGAGGGAGATAAATGGAGATGTGAAAATTATACTAGATCCAGAAGATTTAACATTTGATTTTGAAATAAAGCCCGTATACATATATGGAAGGTACAAGAAAAGAGTGAGAGAACTCTCTCAAACAAGATGGATGTGTGGGCATTGTGATGGAGCAGGCTGCAAGCTTTGCAACTTTAGCGGAAGGAAATATCTGAGTGTTGAGGATCTCATTGTGGAGCCAGGTATTAGGATGTTTGAAGGGGAGAATGCCTTTCTCCATGGATCTGGTAGGGAGGACGTGGATGCAAGAATGCTGGGAAATGGAAGACCCTTCATACTGGAAATTATAAAGCCGAAGAGAAGAGACATTCCTCTCTCCAAGCTTGAAAGAGAAATTAATTCAAAATCAAGAGGGAAGGTTGAGGTAAAGCTTCTTTTCTATGCTGAAGCAAGAGATGTCGAGAGAATAAAGAAAGCAAGATACAACAAAACTTATCGGGTTGTGGTGAGGTTTAGAGAAAGTGTGAGTGATGAGGAGATCGAAAATGCATTGAAAAAACTTGAAGAGTCTGTGATAATGCAGAAAACACCATCAAGGGTTTTGCACAGAAGATCTGACAAAGTGAGAAAGAGGAGAGTGATCTATGCCAAACTTCTCTTGAAAAAAGGAAATCTTGCAGTTATAGAAGTTAATGCAGAAAGCGGACTTTACATAAAAGAGCTTGTAAGCGGAGACAACAGAAGAACAAAGCCGAGTTTGTCAGAGCTCCTAGGTGTTGAGTGCTTTGTTGAAAAATTGGATGTTCTCTCTGTTGAAGGTGGATTGGAAAAACAGAATTTTTAAGCTCAGCAAAGCCCAGAAATTCTCAATGGATTAGAGCCAAATTAAGTAGTTCCACAAATTCCATAATTCATAAAGATCATCTCTGAAATCGCCTACAACTCCAAAACATGTCTCAATCTTTCCATCAAGCCAGAGGTGGAGTATAACCTCATTAACCCTGCATCTGAACTCTGGTTTCAGCTTTCTGATCATTTTCAAGTAAGGAAATGAGTTGACTATGGGTTTTCCCAGCTTTTTAGTTCCGTTATCCTATCAACTGCTCTAGCATATCTATCTCTATCTCTTATCCCCAGTTCTGCCCAAACAGCATCAGGAATGTCCTCATGCTCATGCAAAGGCTTAAAAAGAATTCCAACTCTAAGGTTTCTGCATGTCTTACAAGCTCATCAACTTCATCTAGATTCTTTTTATTCAAACATCTCCAAAAGCTTTATCCTTACAGCTATTGAAAATATAAAGTATGAGGATGAAAATTCCTCTAGCCCTCATCTGGACTTTTGTTGTGCTTTATCCCAATCTTCTTCTCCTAACCCTTAGCATATACAGACTTCTCAATCCGCCAATAGATTCACAACACTTACTTTTTGTGGAAAAATGGGATCAATTAAAAAGCCTTCCTTCAAATCCAAAAAAAATAGAGGAGTTTGTTGTGGAGTATGTGAAATACGACTACGACTTCAATGTGTATGGTGTTCCTTGGTATCTTCCCACTCCTGAAGAAGTTTTGGAGAAAGGAAAAGGAGATTGT